>DASQYE010000543.1:0-4830 GCA_035639355.1 Pyrinomonadaceae bacterium | reverse complement strand
ACCCAATAGAGAGCGCGCAAGGCTTCCCAGACGAACTGGCCGTCGGGCTCGATGATAAACAGCGTCTCTCCCTGCGCCACACGCGCCCCCTCTTGTTTGACAACAACGCCGACCCTTCCGGGCAAAGGCGAGCGCACCTCCTGCGCATCAACACCGCCGCCCTCGTGCTCTATGCGCGCCATCAGGCTCCCTTCTCTGACGATTGAGCCCGCGGACAGAACGCTTCCGAGAGTGCCCTCGACGGGCGCAATGACGGTGTATGGCTCTAGCATGGCGCGCAACTCGCTTCGTCCCCGCGTGTCGCCGAAGGTGACGAGCGACAATGCCGACTGGCGGCGCACGCTCGGCTGCCCGTCTTCCAGAAGACGTACAAGCGCCCCGTGGAAATCCTCCGATCTGTTATCGAAGCCCATCAGGTAAGCGGCGGTCTTGCGAAATTCCGGGACGGGATTGGCCGCCAGCGTGACTATGCGCGGATACCAACGCTTAACGCTTTCGTCGCGTTTGACCATGCGCTCTTCGATCTGCGAAAGCGCGTGCTGTATACGCCTCGGCTTCTTCTCGTCCGAGAGATACTCTTCAATCTCGGCGTCGGACAGATGTCTTCCGAACCACGTTCCATACCACGTCAGGAAAGGAACGATGACGAAGAGCGCGGCGAGGATAATCAAGGGCAGGTTCGAGCGGCGGCGCTGCTGCTGCGGCTGCTGTGCGCCCGTGGCCGGATGATTATTGTTAGACTGACTGGCAGACATAAAAGCTTGGCGCTCGGTCTCGAACCCGCGCACGCTCTCTGCGATCGCCAAGCGATCTTTTCCATGCGTGCGATTCTTTCAAAGCATCCCAGGCATACGCCCCCGCTAGCCGAAAGCCCTCAGCATAAAAAAAATGAGGACGCCCGTCACCGAGACGTACACCCAGGTCGGAAACGTAAAGCGGGCGATGCGTCTGTGCGCGGCGAACCTTCCCGTCAGGGCCAGAAAGAGCGTCGTCAGGATGATTGGCAGCGCGACGACCGTCAGCAGGATATGAGAGATCAAGACGAAAAAGTATACGGGCCTGACGATGCCGGTTCCCCTGAAAGGAGTGTCGCCGTGCGTGCTGTGATATGCGATATATGAGATTAAAAAGAGCGCCGAGAAAAAGAGCGCGGCGAACATGAACCGGCGGTGCACGCTCACCAGTCCCCTCCTGATCGAAACGAAGCCGGCGACGAGCGCGCAGGCGCTCAGGGCGTTGAGCGTGGCATTGACTGCGGGCAGAATACTGCGGGAAGCTACGGGGCCGCCCGGCGTCTCTTTGAAATAGATCAGCCAGAGCAGAAAGCCTATCACGAGCGTGCTGATTAGAATGCTCCAGAGCAGGATGGTTTTACTGCTGCTGCTGCCGCCGCCGCCGACGGTTTCCTTGATCTCAACCGGGAACGATTTCATAAACGGATAAATACCTGTGGCGACCGGAGACGAGACAAGGGGGGCGACGCGCGCTCCTGCGCTCGGTCGGATTTCGGGGGCGCGCGGGCTACCCGTCTTCGTTCTCGATCGCGGGGTCGTCCATCGAGAGCGCCATCCTCTTGCCTTCTTCGGTCAGGGCGTAGAAATCGTTGCCGCGTTCTTCCAGCAGCCCCGCTCGAACCAATCCTTCCACTATGTCGAACACGGCCGTGCGAGCTTCCATGTCGTTGCCGCCCGCCTCAAACAGCTCGTGCAGGTCTAGCGTCTCTTTCTTCCAATACTTGAACATCCCGAGAACTTTTCGCGTGAGATTGTCCATCGCTTTACTCCGGGCTCGCTCTCAAGAAAGCGGCGCTCATCTCAATCTTCATTTTGAGAGAAAGAGAGAGGGCTTGCTATTTCCCGTGCTTCGGCTTCTCCGCCTTCTTCGGCTCGTAGACCTCCTGATAGCCGCATCTCTCGCATTGCCAGCTGAGGAATACGGCCGCAGGGTCGCCGGGGCTTTGATAAACGGCGCTGTCAGCAGGGATGATCTTGCCTCCGCATCGCGGGCAGACGCGCCCGCGTATGCTCTGCCGTTCGGTGTCCAGTTTCAACTCGTTCTGCTCTGCCATCGCTTGCCTCACAAAAGTTTTCCGGTTTGCTTGAGAATCAAGGGCAGGGGCCAGCCGGGAGGGATTTTAAACGCAAGCACTGTAGCGCCTGGAAATCCGGGCCGGGTCAAATCGCTTTCACGAGCGCAGCCGAGCGGTCATCGTCATCGCCTTTGTTCAGCCCGCGCGCACCTTCATCCCTCTGTTCCAGACCGCCCGTGCGCCGCGCCGCCTTCCCTTCGACAAGATCGCTCGCCAGGAACTCCGAGGGGGCTTTCCTGTACCTGTAGAGGAGGAAGATGAACGAGCAGAACAGGGCCACGGGCGGGATGATTAATACCAGTACGGCCAGGTTCATGCTGCCGGTCATCGAGGAGGCTTCGACAGAATTTCCAGCCGCCGCCCTGCACATGGCGCATTGAGCAAGCGCACGCTCGCAGGAGGTCGCGGCAAGCCAGGCGGCCGCCACAGCCGCCGTGTTCAGGATTCTACGAGCCAAGGCTCTTACCATTATCCTCGAACTCCAATACCAGTCGCCGGCCCTTCACCTGTAAGGACGAAGCGCGAGCGCTCTAAAGCTGTCTGGGAAGAAAACCAAAAGCAAGCATATACATACGACCAGCATAGGGACGAGCGTCAGCACGAGGCTCAGTCGCTCGAACCGCAGGTGCATGAAATAGGCTACGATCAGCACAGCCTTGATGACGGACAATCCGATCAGGATCGTCAGCATGAGATGGAGCGAGACCTGCTTGTAGGCCAGAAAGACCTCGATGGCCGTTAAGACGAGCAGCCAGCCCCAGACGATCATGAACAGCCGCGCCGTGCCCTCAAAATGAATCGGCCCCTCTTCGACGACCGCCGCGCCTGCGCCCGCGCCGAAGGGATTCTTCAAATAGCCGTTAGCGTAGGCCCACATCGCCGGGCTGATGAGAAAGACACCGGCCAGCAGGAGAAAGACCGTCGTGATGAAGAGGCTGTCGATGGATATAAAGTTCCCGGCCATCCTAACATTCTTGATAACCAGGACGATAAATCCCAATGCGATGGCTAGAGAGACGAGGTTTAAGACCACTTCCTCTCGAATCGACCAGCCCTTCGGCGTCTCATTAAGGCGACTCATCTCGTTTTCACGTCTCCTCCTAGACTCTTCTCTTCCGACCCTGTTCGGTCTTCCCGAGCGCCGCTCGCCCGTACTCGAAAACGCTTTCGCCGCAGCTCGCGGCGCAACCCGCTTCTATCCGAACCTAGTGGCCCATATCCACCGACATTAGATAGATCAACGGAAAGACGAACATCCAGACCAGATCGACGAAGTGCCAGTAGAGGCCGCTGATCTCCACGTCTTCGTGGCGCATGCGGCGCACGCGCAGAGCAATCCAGCCCAGGTATATAACGCCCGTCAGAACGTGGAACATGTGTAGTCCCGTGATGGCGAAGAAAGTAGCACCGAAGAGAGGCGACGCCTGCGGCCAGCGATGAAGCCACTCTTCGGGGAGGCTGAAGGGGCGCAGATGCTCGTCCTTAATCAAGTGCATCCATTCGTAGATGTGCAGGACCAGGAACGAGATGCCGCCGAGCATCGTCGCAAATATCCAGAGCCTGACCTTCTTTTTGTCCTGGCGGGCAGAGGCCGCCACGGCCATGACCATCGTCAGGCTCGACGACAGAAGGCAGAGCGTCATGATGGTGGAGAAGACGATGCTCGGCGAGAACTTGAAGGGAGTGGGCCACTGATCGCTCGCCGCGCGCACGTAGCTATAACCCATCAGGAGCGCCGAGAAGGTCAGCGCGTCCGAGACTATGAAAAGCCACATGCCCAGCTTTTTATGGCCGACGTGATAGGGCAGCGCGCCCCCGCTCCACTCCGTCGCCAGCATTTCGTCCGCTCTCGCTTCAGTGCTCACTCGCTTACCTCCAAAGGAAAAGGAGTAGGAACAGATAGATCCAGAGCCCGTCCATAAAGTGCCAGTAGAGCGCCACCGCGTCCGCCGAATCGCGCCGCCGCGCCCGCTGTGACCGCCGCTCGTCCCGTCGCCTGCTCCGCCACGCGCGCGCCAGAAGAAGCGCGAGCATGAGAATTCCGCCCAGCAGGTGCAGGCCGTGTACGCCCGTCAACAGATAGAAGAAGGAACTGTGCGGGTTGGAGGCAAGATAAATGCCCTGCGCGACCAGCTCGCGCCACGCCAGCAATTGCGTCGCCAGAAAGGCGAGCCCGAGCCCGGCGGTCGCCATCAGCCAGTTGCGGTACGCTACGTCATCGCCCCGCCTGATAAACTTGCGCGCCGCTTCAAAGGTCGCGCTGCTCAAGATGATGAGAGAGGTGCTCAGCCAGATCATGCGCGGTATGGGAATGGGCTGCCAGTCGCTCGCCGTCCCAAGGCGCGAGCGAACGATATAGGCGCTCGTCAAGGCCGTGAACAGCATCATGATCGAGGCCAGGGCGACCCACATGCCTATGCGGTAGCGATGATCGGGCGTCAAATGGCGCGAGCCATCATCGCCACCTCCGCCTCCACCGCCGGGCCCACGCCCGCCCGTGCCGCGCCGTCCGGCACCATTAAACCTGCCGCCCTTGGCTACCCCCTTGGGTCGGGTGACGGTCTTCTCAGTGATGACCGTTGTGCCCATTGCCGCTTCCTTTCCCCGCTACCGAACCGCTTGCGCCCGCATCGCTAGGGTCGGGCTCCGTCTGCATAATAAAATCCTCAGGCGCGCCCGGCACAGAGTATTCATACGGCCCCCTGTAGACGACCGGCGGAATGCCCGCGAAGTTGTCGTGC
>DASQYE010000542.1:0-4031 GCA_035639355.1 Pyrinomonadaceae bacterium | reverse complement strand
ATCAGAAAGCGCCTTCATATTGTTTTCGATGTCCTGCGGCGCCATGGCAGGCTCCACAGTCCGCGCGCCGAGAGGATGACGGAGAAGAGCCCGGTCACGCCGATGGCGATCAGCGTCCAGACGAAGAAGAAGTGTCCGGTGTAATTGGGGAGCCTGCTGATGATGCCGACACCCTTTCCCTTCATGTGGACGACCGGGACCACCAACGAAAAGAGCGACAAGAGCAGCATGATGATGTACCCCGATCGCCTTTCGAAGAGCACAAGCGTTCCGTAGAGCCAGACGACGGTGATGAGCACCCCTCCCACCAAGTTTGAGAGCCCTCCCGGTTCATACCCACGCCGGATGTCGTCCGCCAGGTGAAATGTAAGAAGAAGGATCAGCAGCAGAGACGTGATGGTTAACATAACGCTGTTTTTCATTTGATATTCTCCTCGTTCAGATTTGTGCGTGCCTCTCGCCACGTATATACGTCCGCTTTCAGCAGGGCGTTCATCGGCTTGCGCTCCGTTTGCTCTACGCTGCCGGTCGCTCGCGTTCTGCTTGCTCAGGCTCAAACCGGAGAATGTCGCCAGGCTGGCACGAGAGCGCCTCGCAGATCGCATCGAGCGTCGAGAAGCGGATCGCTCGCGCCTTGCCGGTCTTGAGGATCGAGAGGTTGGCCAGCGTCATTCCGACCCGATCCGCCAGCTCGGTCAGCGTCATCCGTCGGTCGTGGAGTAGGTCGTCGAGCTTGACGGCGATCGCCATGTCACACCGTCCCTTCGAGGTCTTCGCGCATGCGCGTGCCTTCCGCGAACACGCGGGCCAGCAGGAACGTGAGGAGTACGGCGAGCCAGCCGTTGATTGAAAAGCCGGCGTCTATATGAAGCGGATTCGCCGGAGTCGAAACGGTCTTGGCGATTGCGCCGATCACAATGCTGAGAAGGTTCAGCACGAGCAGCACCCAGGCGATCGCCTGCAACCGGGACGCGTTCGCGGCGACGAACGGGTCGCCTGCGCGAACCGACTCAACTATCGCTAGCAGCCGTTTCAGGACGGCATGATTGAGTGGAATCGCGGCGAGACCGAGCACGGCGATCGCACGCAGGCCCATGACCAGCCGCTCTGCCTCAGGCGAAGGAGAGAGTTTGAAAGCGGACATGATCCATTGCTCGTTCGGCAGGACAACCAGCAGAGCGAGGATCGCGGCGCCGCCCAGCCAGTTCACGACGATGAGTATCCGCAGCAGTACGTACGCGATCGGCAGCGCGGCAGATGACGAGATTGGTCTTGACATGATTCACCACCTTTCCTATATCGAATATCAATAAACTATTTATCGACAATCGTCAAGTAAATTATTGACAATCGATAAATAAACCGGATTTCCCACGGCGGGTTCGAACGGCGGAATGCTGGGCCGTCCTACGTCTACACGCTCTGGTCAAGGAGGAACACCGCGTTCCGCTGGCGAATTACGTTGAACTAATGCAAGCGGTATCGAGTTGTGCAACGGATCGGCCTTAGCGCTCCTTTTTGGCGAAGCAGTAAGACTTAAGGACATACCGATCTTGGGACTGATGGAAGGCGCTTTCGACAGCGTGCAATCAATGCACAAGGAAATGAATCGCTATGCAGCTTTGGGGCTCGACGAGGATTTAGGAGATAGTGCGACCCCCTTTTACCGCCATCCACAGTAAGACACAATCCTTATTTGAGAGGTAGAACAATTCCACAAAAGGATATAGCTCTGTCGGGCATGACGTTCGATAAAAGGAGTAGATATTCTACACCCTATGATGTAGAATATCTACATGCCTAAAAAAATTCCCTACCAGAACAGAATAGAGTTACTCCAAGGCACGCTCGACCTGCTTATCCTCCAGACCCTGCAATGGGGGCCACAGCATGGCTACAGCATCAGTCAGGCCATCCGGGTCAATTCCGGCGACGTGCTGCAAGTGGATACAGGCTCGCTCTACCCTGCGCTGCATCGGTTGGAGCGACAGAAGGCGATCAGCTCGGAGTGGAAGATTTCTGAGAATAAGCAGCAGGTCAAGGTCTATCAGCTGACTGCGAGTGGTAAAAAGCAGCTCTCAAACGAACGATCTCGCTGGGAGCAACTCTCCGAGGCCATCACACGTGCCTTGAACCCGCAAAAGGAGGAGAGTGAGGCATGAGGTTGAGGGTGTGGTCGTGGCGACGAAATCGCGAGGAAGAACTTAATGCGGAGCTGCGCAGTCATCTGGAGATGGCCGTTCAGGATCGCGTGGAGCGTGGCGAGACGCTTGAGGAGGCGGAAGCGGCTGTACGACGTGAGTTCGGCAATGCGGGGCTGATTAAAGAGGTGACGCGTGAGATGTGGGGATGGGTGTGGCTGGAACAACTGCTCCAGGACATCAAATACGGGGTGCGTTCTCTGCGGCGCACGCCGAACTTTACCGCTGTTGCCGTCTTGACGCTGGCTTTGGGCATCGGAGCGAACACGGCGATCTTCTCCGTCGTCGAAGCGGTGCTCCTGCGGGCGCTGCCTTACAGAGACGCCGATAGGTTGGTGACACTCTGGGAGGACGACCGGAAGGCCAACCACCCGCGCAATGTCACCTCGTCAGCGAACTTTCTGGACTGGCAATCGCAGGCGAAATCGTTCCAAGAGATGGCTGCCTTCTTCGACATGCGCTTCAACCTGACGGGCGCGGGCGAGCCCGTCGCCGTGCCGGCTCAGGTCGGGACGATCAACCTCTTCACCACACTCGGCGCGAACGCGCTCGTCGGGCGCACGTTCGCGGCCGAAGATGGCGAGCCGGGGCACGGCAACGTGATCGTCTTAAGCTACGGGTTCTGGCAGCGACAGTTCGGTGGAGCGCAGGACGTTGTCGGCAAGACGGTCGCGATCGACGGCCAGAATGTGACGATCATCGGCGTCATGCCCGCCGACTTCAAATGGTTTATCAAGGAGAACTCGCGCAGCGGCCAGCCAGCGGAGTTGTGGGTGCCTACCAGGCTGCGCCCTGCACGCGGGCGCTATCTCTCAGCGGTGGGGCGTCTCAAGCCGGGCGTGAGCTTCGCCGAGGCGCAAGCCGAGATGAACACCATCATGAGCCGCCTTGAGCAGGAGCGACCTGAGTACAACACAAACATGGGTGTGACGCTCGTCCCCGTGCGTGAGCAGCTTGCGGGCGAGATCAAGACGCCGCTCCTGATCTTGCTCGGCGCGGTGGCGTTCGTGCTCCTGATCGCGTGCGCGAACGTGGCGAACCTGATGCTTGCACGCGCTGCCTCGCGCTCGAAAGAGATCGCAATTCGCGCGGCGCTCGGCGCAGGCGGCGGGCGCATCGTCCGACAACTACTGACAGAGAGTCTGGTGCTCGCGCTCGTGGGCGGCGTGCTCGGTGTGGGGCTTGCGATGTGGGGCGTGGCCGCGCTCGTCGCTCTGAGCCCGCCGAACCTGATCGGATCGGCGCATGTAGGCGTGAGCTTGCCCGTGCTCGCCTTCACGCTCGGCGTCTCCATTCTGACAGGCGTCGTCTTCGGCCTGCTGCCCGCGGTCGAGGCGTCGCGCACGGACGCAAACGAGGCGCTTAAGGAGACCGGGCGCGGCAACACCAGAAGCCGCCGTAACCGTCGCGCGCGCTCCGCGTTCGTCGTCGCTCAGATCGCGCTCGCGCTCGTCTTGCTTATCGGGGCGGGGCTCCTGATCCGCAGCTTCACGCGGCTCGTCGCAGTCGATCCCGGATTCGATCCGAAGAACCTGCTGACGTTACACGTACAACTGCCAGCGAGGAAGTACAAGGAAACCCCCAAAGTCGTCAACTTCTTCCGCCAAGCAACGGAGCAGCTCGCGAGTCTGCCGGGCGTGCGCTCCGCATCGGTCGCCAACTACCTCCCCTTCTATACGGGGCTCGGCGCGCGCACCTCCTTCTCGATCGAAGGGCAGCCCGCGCCTGGCAACAGACCGAGTACGGACGTGCGCGTCACCGACGAGAACTACTTCCGCACGCTCGGTATCCCAGTCCTACAGGGGCGCACCTTCACGCCGCAGGAGGCAA
>DASQYE010000541.1:0-2104 GCA_035639355.1 Pyrinomonadaceae bacterium | reverse complement strand
CGTGCGCGAGTAGAATTCCAGCCGCCCGCTCGGCGTCGGAAAGCCGCGCAAGGTTCGTCCGTCAACTTTGACTCCGGCGAGCCGCCTGCCTTCCTCGTCCGGGTCTTGCACAGGCACCGGCACCACGTTTGTCGAAGCAGGCTTCGGCGCTCTGGTGTAAACCCTCCCGAACCTGTCCTCGCGCGCGTCTTCCAATTCACCGGCAGGGACTTCCTCTTCGTAAACCGCCCCGACCTTTTGACGCACCTCGAACGCGCCGTAACGTCGCATGTATTCGAGCGGCGTCAAGCCTTCCGCAGCAGCCTTCTCGGGCAGGCCCGGCACAGAATGCTCGAAGATATAAGCGTAGTACTCGTCCACGCCGAGCCGCTCACCCGGATTCTGTTTCGACTCGACGTGTTGACGAATGCCGAGCGCGCCGTCTCTATCAATGCGCCACGTCAGCTCAAGCCAGAACTCGTTCTCCTCCCAGACCTCGCCGGGATTCACTTCGCGCGTGTCGCTCACACGCTCTCCCGCACGCTCACGCGCGGCGCGCAGCACAGGCTGGCGAAAGCCTATCCACTGCGCGTCGTGCGTCTCGTAGGAATGAAGGTCATGCCGCTCTGAGCCGTGGCCCATCGGCAGGATGTAATCCGCAAAGTAAGAGGTCTCGTTCCAGGTCGGCGTCAAAGCGACGTAACACTCTACAAGCCGCTCGTCCGTCAAAGCTTCGACCCACGAGAAGCCGTCCGGGTTAGTCCACACGGGATTGTAGACGCGCGTGAAATAGACAGAGAGCTTCCCTCGCCCCTCCCTCAAAAAGTGCGGCAGGAGAAATGACAGCTCATTCATGCCGAGCGGGTATTCTCTGGGCCAGGTCAGCTCGTTCCACTTGGGCGGGTGCGGCGGCGTGTGAATGGGCCTTGGGACAAACTTGTTCCAGGCGTTTGGAAAGACGCCGCCTTCGGTGGCGATTGCGCCGAGCAAAGCATTCAACATGAAGAGCGTGCGCGCCACCTGCCAACCGCCGCTATTGCCAGCGGCAGCACTGCGCCAGTTATGGCTGCTGAAGCGCGTCCCGGCCGTCGAGACAACCCTGGCTATCTCTTCGATCAAGGAAGCCTCGACGCCCGACTCCCTCGCCGCGAACTCGAAGGTGTAGCCGCTGTAAAGCTCTTCAAGCACGCGCTCGAAAGACTCGAAGCTGGTCTCCGCTTCGGGCCGCTCGACTGCCAGGTACTCTTCCCAGTTCCACCAGCGCCGCACGAACTCGCGATTGTAGAGCCGGTTCCTTATCAGGTAGCTGGCTATCGCGAGCACTATCGCGGCCTCTGAGCCCGGCACGGGCGAGACCCAGTAATCCGCGTGCGTCGCCGTGTTCGAGAGCCGCGTGTCGAAGACGATCAAGCGCGCCCCTTCGGCCTTCGCTTCCATCACGCGCTGCGCGTGCGGATTAAAATAATGTCCCGCTTCGAGGTGAGAGCTGATGAGCAGTATGACTTTCGCGTTCGCGTGATCCGGGCTCGGACGATCAAGCCCCATCCAGTATTGATACCCGGCCCGGCTGCTCGAAGAACAGATGTTAGTGTGCGAGTTGTGCCCGTCCACGCCCCACGCCGCCAGTATCCTTTCCGTGAAACCATCTTCGCCGGGCCGGCCCACGTGATACATGACCTCGTTCGGCCGCCCCTCGGTAATGGCCCGCCGGATGCGCGCGGCCAGTTCATCCAGGGCTTTGTCCCAGGAGACGCGCGTCCACTTGCCCTCGCCGCGCCGGCCCGCGCGCTTTAACGGATAAAGAATGCGGTCGGGGTCTGTGATCTGGTTCAAGGTCGCTGGGCCTTTGGCGCAGTTGCGCCCGCGCGAGCCCGGATGCTCAGGGTTTCCCTCGAACTTCTGCACTTGCAAGCTATCCTTATCAATATATGCCAGCAGACCGCACGCCGCCTCGCAGTTGAAGCAGGTGGTCGGCACGAGCATGTAGCGTCTTTCTTCGCGCCGCGGCCAAGCCTTCGACTCAAGCTCCACCCAATTGTCCCAACGCTCCTTCGGCGGGAAGGACGCCAACCGCACGCGGCTCGGCCCCTGATAGAAAGTCTCGCCCCGCGCTACCGTCTCTTCG
>DASQYE010000540.1:0-7015 GCA_035639355.1 Pyrinomonadaceae bacterium | reverse complement strand
GCTCAGTCATGGTCTCTGGCAGCGGCGCTACGGCGCAGACCCTAAGGTTATCGGCAAGACGATTACGCTCAACGGGGAGGGCTACAACGTGATCGGCGTGATGCCTGCGGGCTTCAGGTTCT
Source organism: Pyrinomonadaceae bacterium (assembly GCA_035639355.1). Taxonomy (GTDB): domain Bacteria; phylum Acidobacteriota; class Blastocatellia; order Pyrinomonadales; family Pyrinomonadaceae; genus DASQYE01. The sequence continues at coordinate 6,893 of DASQYE010000540.1, read as the reverse complement.
ACGGTCAGGACGACGCTTGGGCTCCGCTTGCGCTCACCGCAGAACAGCTAGCGCCGAACCGTCGCGGCGCGGAGTTCCTGTTGATGATCGCTCGTCTCAAGCCGGGCGTAAGCTATGAGCAGGCCCAGGCCGCCATGAACAGTGTCGCCAGCCAAATCCGGCAGGATAACCCTGACAGATTTCCGAGCGAGACCGATTGGGGCGTGAAGGTCAAGCCGGTTTACGAAGAGATGGTCGCCGATATTCGGCCCGCGCTGTTCGTGCTGCTGGGGGCGGTCGGGTTCGTACTGCTCATAGCCTGCGCCAACGTGGCTAATCTGTTGCTCGCGCGTGCGAGCGTGAGGCGAAAGGAGATCGCCATCCGCACGGCGCTCGGAGCGGGTCGCTGGCGTCTGGTTCGACAACTGCTGACGGAGAGCGTGCTGCTCAGCGTGGCGGGCGGCGCAGGGGGGCTGCTGCTGGCCGTGTGGGGCGTAGACGTGCTGGTCAAGCTCAACCAGGACAACATCCCTCGCGCACGCGAGATAGGCATAGACGCTCGCGTGCTCGCTTTCACCTTCGGCCTCTCGCTCCTGACGGGCGTGCTCTTCGGGCTCATCCCGGCGCTCCAGGCTTCAAAGACGGAGTTGACCGAAGCCCTCAAGGAAGGTGGTCGAACTTCCACGGCAGCGCACCGCGCGCGCTTTCGTAATCTGCTGGTCGTCTCCGAGATCGCCCTTGCGCTCATGCTCCTGATCGGAGCGGGGCTCATGGTCAAGAGCTTTTCGCGGCTCTTGCATGTTGACCCTGGCTTCCAGCCGCAGAACCTTCTGACGATGCAGGTCACGCTCCCCATCACAAAGTACAAGGAGGGCGAGCAGATCGGAGCTTTTTACCGGCAGGCGTTGGAGAAGATAAAGAGTCTGCCCGGAGTGCAGTCGGCGGGCGCTGTTTCTCAGCTGCCGTTGAACGGCTCTATCGCGAGCGGCTTCTTCGCCATAGAGGGGCAGGAAACGGCGTCTGGAGAGCAAAACCCGCACACGGACTTGCGCGCCGCGAGCGCAGAGTATTTGCAGACGATGGGCATCCCCCTCTTGAAGGGGCGCTACTTCAGCGAGCGAGACACGGACGCGTCGCCGAACATCGTCATCATTGACGAGACCCTCGCGCGGCGCTATTGGCCGGATGCAGACCCCATAGGCCGTCGAATCTCCTTCAATCGAAGGGATGGCAAGCAGGTCTGGCGAGAGATCGTCGGCGTCGTCGGCGCAATCAAGCACAAAGCGCTCGATGCCGATTACAGAGGTTCACTCTATTTCCCGCACCAGCAAAATCCCTGGTCGAACATGTCGCTGGTTGTGCGCACCACGGTCGAGCCGGCGTCGTTGACTTCCGCCATGCGCAGCGCCATTCAGTCGGTTGACAAAGATCAGCCCGTCTACAGGGTCATGACGATGGAGACGATCGTCGCCGAATCGGTCGCCCAGCGCCGCTTCTCCATGTTCCTGCTGACGCTCTTCGCCGTCGTCGCCGTCGCCCTGGCAGTCGTAGGGCTCTACGGCGTGATGTCTTACGGCGTCAGCCAGCGCACGCACGAGATAGGCGTTCGCATGGCCCTGGGCGCGCAAAGCACGGACGTGCTCAAGATGGTAGTGGGCCAGGGATTGGTGCTGGCGCTCATAGGTGTAGGCTGCGGACTGCTCGGGGCGCTTCTTTTGACCAGAGTGATGTCCAGCCTGTTGTTCGGAGTGAGCGCCACAGACCCTTCCATGTTCGTCAGCATACCCTTCATCCTGGCCGCCGTGGCGCTCGCCGCCTGCTACATCCCGGCGCGCCGTGCAACGAAGGTCGATCCGATGGTTGCGCTGCGCTACGAGTGAAGATCAGCACGGCCGCCAAGTGCACATCGGCTTCCTCTCGCGTGGCTCTTCTTAGATCGAAGCACAGGGGTCGCGCCGGACGCCGAGAGAGAGAGACCGACGGGAAAGAGCAGAACTCCATGTGTATAGATTGCAATGAAGAGGGCGTGACGAGGCGTGCTTTCCTCAATAGCGCGACCGCCGCCCTGGCCGCCGCTGCGCTCGGGTCAAAAACATTGGCCCGGCAGGTATCGCAGCCGAAGGCGCTCGACGATCCGAAGATCGCTCACAGCATCGTGACCTTCAAGAGCGGAACGGACACGATCAAGGGTTACCTGGCGAGACCCAAAGGGAAGGGGCGGCATCGCGCGATCCTGGTGCTACACGGTAATGCGGGGCTGCCGGAATCGGTGCGCGAGACGGCGGCTCGGCTGGCCCAGGCGGGCTACGCAGGGCTCGTCCTGGATACGAACTCTCGCGTCGTGCCGGACTCTACGAAGCTGGACAAGCCGCTGGAGTATTATCGAAGTAACACCTTTGACAAGCAGGTCACGCAAGACTCGCTCGCAGCCATAGAGTACATGAAAGCGCAGCCCTTTGTTCAAAGAGGCGGCTTAGGCGCTGTGGGCTTTTGCGGCGGAGGACGAAAAGCGCTCATGCTTTCGACCGAGTCGAAAGACCTGAAGGCGGTCGTAGCTTTTTATGCTCCTGTGCTCTACAGGCAATTCCGAATCCCGGGCGATCCGATGCCCGATGTCATGGATGTCGTAGGGAAAATCAGAGTACCCGTAGAGGGCCATTACGGTCTGCTCGACAAGGTCGCCCCGGCAGCCGACGCCAGGCAGTTTGAGCAAGCGTTGAGGAGACAGGGCACGCCGGTCGAGATGTTCTACTACGAAGGGGCGGGGCATGGATTCTATGATTATTCATGGCAGCCCGAGGAAGGCGGCATCTTCGGCTACAACATGGAAGCAGCCCTATCATCTCACCGCCGTATGCTGGAATTTCTGAAGCGTAGGCTCAAGTAGAAAGAAAAGGACGAAGAAAAAGCATTCAAGATAGGGGAAGCATTCCTTTCATCCCTGCGGCCCTCATCCCTGTTTTTCAAGCGCTTGCGGTCATGTCGTGGCGTTCGAGCTTGAGATAGAGGCCACGACGCGTGAGCCCTAGCTCGCGTGCGGCGCGCGAGATATTGCCGCCGTGCTTGCGCATGACTTCGGCGATCATGCGGCGTTCGAGGTCGGCGAGCGCGTCCGCCAGGGTCGTGCCCTCCGGGGGCGTGGCCGCGGCGGCGTTGATGGGCGTGACGAGCGCGGGCGGCGTGATGGACGAAGAGGTGCGCCGCAGCTCGGGCGAGAGATGATCGGGCGTAATCAGCGTGCCGTCTTCGGCGCGTGCCACGACGCGCTGTATCTCGTTGGTGAGCTGCCGCACGTTGCCGGGCCAGTCGCAGACCATCAGGAGGTCTACGGCCTGCGGCGTAATCTCTATGTCGCGCCGCCCGAACTTCGCAGAGTAGTGGTTGATGTAGTAGTTGACGATCGTCGGAATCTCTGAGCGACGCTCGCGCAAGGGGGGGACGCGCAGGCGTATGACGTTGAGGCGATAGTATAGGTCTTCGCGGAAGCGCCCGCCGGCGACCATCTCTTCGAGATCGGAATTGGTGGCGGCGATAATACGCACGTCCACCTTGACAGGACGCTGCTCGCCGAGCGGTTGAATCTCGCCCTCCTGCAAAAAGCGCAAGAGCTTCGGCTGCACGTCCAAAGGCAGGTCGCCTATCTCGTCTAAAAAGAGCGTGCCGCCTTCGGCCGTCCTGATGACGCCGGGCGAGTCCGCGACCGCGCCCGTAAATGCCCCGCGACGGTAGCCGAACAGGTAGCCCTCCGAGAGTTCTTTAGGGACGGCCGTGCAGTTGAAGGGAACGAAGACCTTCGAGCGGCGCGACGAGAGCGCATGAATGGCGCGCGCGACCAGCTCCTTGCCCGTGCCCGATTCGCCAGTGACGAGTACCGTCACATCCGACGAGCGAATCTTGTGAACCTCTTCGACAAGGCGCGTCATGGCGGGGCTCGAATGTATAAAGCCCGGCATCAGGCTGGCTCCCGTGAGCGCGCCGTCCTCCTGCGTGCTGCGCCCGGATTGAGCGCCCGCCCGCAGCGCACAGACATCCATCCCAAGCTCGACGACGCGCAGGAGCGGCTCGATGGCGATGCCGCCCGGAAGCACTGCGGCAGTGCGCGGCGCGATGAAGAGAATAGCAGGCGGAGCATTGGTCGCTCGTAAAGGAATGATGGCCGCGTCATGCTTTGCAGACAGCGCCTCGCGCTCGCTCTGCGACTGCGCTCGGCCCAGCTCGGCGGCCGAGCGCGCGGCCTCTTCCGTCGTAAAGCCGTGCGTGACGACGACCCGCAATTGCTTGTCCTCGCCCGGCTCGACTATCAGCACTCGGCGCGCGTCCGTCTCCTGGTGAACGACCGCCGCCAGCTCGCGCAGCAGCAGCTCGCGCGAAGCGACGGCCTCGGCCAGTCTCAAAGTGAGCAGCTGCGTGAGCGCCGAGCGCTCGTCGTGCAGCTCGGGAGCGTTGCGGTCTAGCGCGGCGAGCGCTTCTTCGGCACGCGACAGGTCGAGGCGCGCGCCCAGCTCTCGAAAGGTATGAGCGGCGCGCGAGAGATGCTCGGCCGCGCGCTCGGGCTGCGCGCTCGCATAGGCGCGTCCAAGCTCGTAATGCGCACGCGCGCCCCTGTAACGATCGCCCAGGATGTCGAATATCGTGACGCTGCGGCTGAAGTGCTGGGCGGCCAGAGCGGCATCCTCGCGCTCTAGCGCGAGCAGGCCGTTAAGACGCTGCGCCTCGCCCGCGAACCCCAGGTCCGTGACGGAATCGGTCGTCAGCTCGGCGACCGCTTGCAGCTCCGCGGCGCACTCTTCCAGGTTGCCGCACATCAGGCTCGCTTCGGCCAGCAGGAGGCGCGATTCGCAGATCGCCTGGCGATCGGCAATCGCTTCGGCAAAGGCGAGCGCCTGTCGCCCGTTCTCGCGGGCTTCCGCTGGGTCATTCATGGCCAGCAGGCAGCGGCCAAGCGTGCGAAGGGTCTGCCCCGAATACCACTTGTTCCCGTGCGAGGTGGCGAGCGCAACGGCCCGTTCCAGGTAGCTCTGAGCCGTCACGAGGTCGCCGCGCAGCATGTGCAGCTCGCCCAGGGAATCGAGCGGCATGGATAGCTTGGGACTGTTCTCGTTGACCTCGGAGGCGAGCGCCAGAGCGCGCTCAAGGGCCGCCTGCGCCCGCTTCCACTCGCCGACCAGTATCAGATTGATGCCCAGATTGTTGTAGCCGTCCGCCGCGTTCGCCTTGTGCTCCGTGCGCTCGTAATAGCTGATCGATTTTTCTAGGTTGCGTATGCCCTCCTGCGGCCGCTTGAGGAACCAGCAGACCCCCGCCATGTTGTTGTAAATCTTGGCGAGCAGGTACGGCGCATGGTAATCGCCCACGAGCTTGAGCGCCTGCTCGTTATTGTCGAGCGCCGCTTCGTAGTTGCCCTCCAGCATGTCGGCCACGGCGATGGCGAAGTAGGATTCGGCCAGTCCGCGCCAGTCGCCGCTATTGCGGTAATGCTCAAGCGCTCGCTGCGCGTAATCGTGCGCGATCGGATACTCGTTGATGCTGCGATAGATGCGCGCCAGCGCGACGTAGATCGCCCCCATCTGCGTGTTGGCCCCGCTCTCGGATGCCTCGCGCAGCGCGGCGTTCAGAAGCGCTATCGCCTTCGGATGATCGCCCGTGTAGTTGTAGGCCAGGCCGATCTGCACGCGCAGCCGTGTGGAGGTTTCAGCGTCAATACGCGCGTGCGCCTCAGGCGTCTCGTACATGAGGACGGCTTCCAAGGATTCGCGGTAGCGTCCCTGCATTTCGAGCGCCATGGAGAGCGCGCAGCGCGCCTGCGCCAGCAGCGACGCGTCCTGGCGTGCCGCGACGATCAGCTGGGTAATGCGCGATTGGACTTCGGTCGAGCGACCTTGATCGAGCAGGAGGCGAATTTCTTCCATCTCGCCGATGAGGGATTCGCGTGTGGCAGCCTTGCGCGAGCGCAGGCGCGCGTCCGCCAGATGGACGACGCCCGCGTCACGCGCGGAAGGTGCGTCTTTGCCCGTCTCGTCCCGGCCTGTGCGAGTACGCCTTCCAATCATGGATTGTTATAAACTCCGAATTAACGGAGCTTTTCAGTTAAGTTGCAGCTAGTGTCGGGTGGAGGGCTTTTAGAGCACGGACGATTCTCCCACAAACCCCTCGCCGTGCTCGTCAATAGATTTGACCGTCCAGAATCTAACACAGCGGCGGGCTGAGCGTCCACGACAAAAAGGGATGAGGGCGGAGGGCCGCAGGGATGAATAAAAGCATTCAAGCTATAGAAGCATTCCTTTCATCCCTCACGCCCTCCGCCCTCAACCCTGGTTTGTGCTTGCCTTGACACGTCACGGAAGCCGCCGTTATCATCTTTGTTTCCGTCTTGAGCGCGGAGCTGTGCCTATATGTTCGAGTCTTTATCCGACAAGCTGAAGCGTACGCTGAAGAACCTGCGCGGCGAAGGCGTGCTCACACCGGAACACGTTGACGCGGCGCTGCGCGAGATTCGACTGGCCCTTTTAGAGGCCGATGTCAATTATAAGGTCGCCAAGGACTTCATCGCGGCGGTCAAGGAGAAGGCCGAAGGCCAGCAGGTCTGGCAGGAGCTGAAGCCTTCGGAGCAGGTCGTCAAGATCGTCTTTGACGAGCTGGTGGAGCTTCTGGGCGGCCAGTCTTCCCGGCTCGTCTTCACAAAGACGATCCCGAACGTCGTCATGATCGTCGGCCTGCAAGGCTCCGGCAAAACGACTTCGACCGGAAAGATCGCGCGGTGGCTCTCTAAGAACCAGGAGCGAAAGCCCCTTCTGGTGTCCGTGGACGTTTATCGTCCGGCGGCGCGCGAGCAGCTTAAAGTAATAGCCCGCGCGACGGGCCAGTCCATATTCGAGCTGCCGGAGACGAATGATCCCATGACGCTCGTGCGCGAG
>DASQYE010000539.1:0-2798 GCA_035639355.1 Pyrinomonadaceae bacterium | reverse complement strand
TATCATCTACCTTTCAAACGGATGAGCGGAAAAATAGTTTCGATGGAAGAACTGCGTGAAGAGCGCGGGCGTCTGCGCGCTCGTGGGCGGCGGCTGGTATTCACCAACGGCTGCTTTGACGTGTTGCACGTGGGCCATACTCGTTATCTGGACGGGGCGCGCGGTCTTGGCGATGCGCTGCTGGTCGCCGTCAACAGCGACAGAACGGTGCGCGAGCTGAAGGGTGCGGGCCGCCCCGTGATGAACGAGGCAGAGCGGGCGGAGATGCTGGCGGCGCTCTGTGCCGTGGACTATGTGACCATCTTCGACGACGTTTCGCCGCGCCGTTTGATCGCCGAAATCCTGCCGGACGTGCTGGTCAAGGGCGGCGACTACGCGCTCGAAGAGATTCACGGGCGCGAAGAGGTGGAAGCCGCCGGCGGGCGTGTCGTCGCCCTGCCCTTCATCGAAGGCGCTTCGACGACCGGCATCATCGAACGAATTCTAAAGGCAGGGACAACTGACGAGTGATAAGAAAGAAAGAGTTTTTATCTCGTCACTTGTCACCGAGTCACTGATAGCTGAATTTATATGAGCAGTACGGTGGAATCGACATCTGTTGTGCAGGCGATATTGCGGCGGGCGACCGCGAGCGAAGAGTATGCGCGCCTGGTCAGGGAGATCAGAAGCGGCGCGCGCATCATCTCGATCGGCGGGTTGACGGCGGGGCCCGCGCGTGCGCTCGCGCTGGCGGCGTTGCAGCGCGAGGCCGGAAGGTGTTTCGCCGTCGTCGCTCAGGCGAACCGCGACCTGGAAGCATGGGAGCGCGACGTGCGCTTCTGGTATTGCGCGCTGCGCGGGAGGTCAGAGTGTCAGGATACTGTGTGGACGTTGCCCTCGTCCGAGACGGACCCGTATGCGGGCGCGTCCCCGCACCCAGAGACGCTGGAACAACGTGCGCTGACGCTGTGGCGGCTGGCGCGCGCTCCGCAGGACTTCGTCCTGTTGACGGCGCGCGCGCTGGCGCGACGGACTGTAACGCCCGGCGAGGTCTCGCGGGCCGGGGCCGTCCTGCGGCGCGACGAAGACCAGTCGCCTGAAGAACTGGTCGAGAGATTGATCGCTTCCGGCTACATGCGCGAAGAGCCCGTCGGCGCTGTCGGCGAATTCTCCATGCGCGGCGGTATCCTGGACGTGTGGTCACCGGGCAGGAGCGCTCCCGTGCGCGTGGAGTTCTTCGGCGACACAGTGGAATCCATTCGCGAGTTCGATCCCGAAACACAGCTTTCGATCGCACAGTTGAGAGAGGTCGAGATAGCGCCGATGCGCGAGCTGGCGGTCAGGAGCGAGGATTTTAGAGAATGGTCGCGTCGGGCGCGCCGTCGTTGGAGCGACGAGCGTTATGCGCGCGCTCTGCGTGACCGCACCGTTTATGCGGACGAGGGCGAATCGTTCCCCGGCTGGGAGTGGTTGATGACGCTCGTTCGCGAGAGAAGCGCCAGCGCCTTCGATTATTTGAAGACGGCCGTGCTGGTGGTGGACGAGCCGGGAGCCGTCGAGTCGTACCTGGGAAGCGTCTATGAAACGCTCTCGGCGCGCTACGCGGAGACTGAGAGCGCGGACGAGCTGGGCCTGCGCCCCGAAGAGCTTTACCTGACGCCGGAAGAGCTGCGCGCGCGGCTCAGTTCGTTGCAGCGTCTTGAGCTGCGAGCGCTGGGGCGCGTCGCCGCGATTGTAGACCAACAGATCGCGCTCGACGCCGAGCAGCCGGAGCTACAGATCGGGCGGCGTCGCAGCGCGAGCGCGCCGCTCTTCCTCTTTCCGGCCGTCGAGCCGGCCGTGGAAGTCGAATGGCCGTCGCAATCTGCGCGCCGCTATCACGGGCGTCTTCCTGAGCTGGCGGGCGACGTGCTGCGCGCCTACCAGCAGCGCCGCGCCGTTACCCTGTTCGTCATGCCGAGCCCTGGCGTCGCAGACCGCGTCGCCGAGATTCTAGCCGACTACGGCGTAGAGGCCCGCGTGGCGCTCACGGATGAGGGCACAGCGACGGCCGCCGCCAGCGCTGACGCCTTGGAAACGGGCAGCGCCGTTATTACTGTTGGAAGGATTTCGGGTGGGTTTGAGCTGCCCGCCGCCGGTCTCGTCGTGCACGTCGAGAGCGACCTCTTCGACGAGGCGAACGAGGCCGCGCTAGATCGTCGCCGCGCGCCCGCCGCCGATAAGCGTCAAAGGGAAAAAGGCAAAAGGAAAAAATCGCGGACGGCCGCGTTCCTCTCCGATTTCCGCGATCTGAAGGTCGGCGATTACGTCGTCCACGTCGATCACGGCATCGCGCGCTTCGGCGGATTACAGACGCTTGAGCTTGGGCCTGATAGGCGCGGCGAGTTCATGCTGCTCTACTACGCCGACGACGCCAAGCTCTACGTGCCGGTCGAGCGGCTCGACCTGGTTCAGAGGTATTCGAGCGCCGAGGGCAACCAGCCGCAGCTTGACCGGTTGGGCGGCCTCGGCTGGCAAAAGACCAAGGCCAAGGCCAAACGCGCGATGCGCGACATGGCCGACGAACTGCTGCGTCTTTACGCCGAGCGCAAGCTTGTCGGCGGCTACGCCTTCGCAACGGACTCGCCCTGGCAGGGCGAGTTTGAAGAGGGCTTCGAGTACGTGCTGACGCCCGATCAGGAGACGGCCATCGAAGACGTCAAGCACGACATGGAAGAACTGATGCCTATGGACCGCCTTTTGTGCGGCGACGTCGGTTACGGAAAGACGGAAGTTGCGATGCGCGCCGCCTTCAAGGCCGTGATGGAGTCGAAGCAGGT
>DASQYE010000538.1:0-9901 GCA_035639355.1 Pyrinomonadaceae bacterium | reverse complement strand
CGCCGAGAACCTGGGACTGACGACCGTGGATGCCCCAGCGTAGAGCGGGCTCATGGTCGTCACGGAGACCGCGTTCATGTGAAAGAGCGGCATCACGGTCAGCAGTCGATCGGCTTCGGTGAAACCGAGCCAGCGCGTAATCTGTCGCGCGTTTGCGATCAGGTTGCCGTGCGTCAGCAAGCAGCCCTTGGGCCGTCCGGTCGTCCCCGAAGTGTAGATGATTATCGCCTCGTCCCCATTTTCGATCGAAGGCGAAGCGGGCGGGCCAGCGTCCGCGAACTCCTTTGTGGAGCGCGCCTCGTCGTCGAACTCTATACAGTGGCGCAAGTCAGGCAGCTGGCCGCGAATCGCCTCGATCTTGGGCTGGAACTCCGTGTGCAGGACGAGCGCCTTGGCCTCGGAATCGGCGATCACGTAGGCTAGCTCCTGCGGCTTGAGCAGAGAGTTTACGGGGCCGGCTATCGCCCCCAGCTTGAAGCATGCGAAGTAGGCGATGATGTATTCGGGGCTGTTGGGCATCAGCAGGCCCACGTGGTCGCCCTTCCCGACGCCGCGCGAGGCCAGCAAGTGCGCCGCAGCATTCACGGCCCCGTCAAACTCGGCGTAGGAGTAGCGACGGCCGTCCGCCTCCGAGAACAGAAAGAGCTTGTCGGGCGCGGCGAGCGTGCGCCCTTCCAACAGCTCGCGCAGATTCAAGGGCTCCACGGATGGCGGGCCCTGTCCGACCATGTTTTCGCTTTCAATCATAGCCGTCTATGATATATTTAAGTCTCGCTTGAGTCACCACTTCCGGGTTTTATGGTTCCGGAAGCGCGCTCTGCAAAGCGCCATCCTTTTCGGGTCAGTTCAGCACATAATAAAGCTTTCTTCGTTGCCACACGGCACAGCCAGGCGGAGTAATCGGACGCGCTTATGACAGTCTATCGCAATTTCATAGGAGGCGAGTGGGTCGAATCCCTCTCACGGAAAACGATAGAGAATCGCAATCCGGCGAATACGGACGACGTGCTGGGCATTGTTCACCAGGCGACGCGCGAGGAGGCGCGGCGCGCAGTCGAAGCCGCGAGCGAGGCGTTTCGCGACTGGCGCAGGACGCCCGCCCCGGCGCGAGGTCGTATAGTGGCGCGTGCGGCCCGGCTGATGGAAGATGACAAAGAGAATTTGGCCCAGCTTTTGACGCGCGAAGAGGGCAAGACCATAAGCGAATCTCGCGGTGAGCTGCAACGCTCGATCAACGTCGCTGAGTTCTGCGCCGGCGAAGCGCGCCGTATCGGCGGCGAGACGATACAATCCGAGCTGCCGTCGAATTTCGCCTACACGATCAGGCAGCCGCTCGGCGTCGTCGCCTGCGTCACGCCCTGGAACTTTCCCGTCGCCATACCGGTCTGGAAGATCGCGCCCGCGCTCGTCGCCGGAAACACGGTCGTCTTCAAGCCCGCGACACTGACGCCGGCCACGGCCGTGCGCATCACGGAGATTTTCGAGGAGGCCGGCCTGCCCGCAGGCGTCCTCAATCTGATCCTCGGCTCGGGCTCGGAAGCTGGCGACGAGATCATCTCTCACCCGGCAGTCAAGGCCATCTCCTTCACAGGCTCGAACGAGGTCGGCATACGTCTCTACGAACAGGCATCGCGGCGCGGCGCTAAAGTCCAGTGCGAGATGGGGGGCAAGAATCCTGTCGTCGTGATGGAGGATGCCGACCTGGACCTGGCCGTGGAATCCACTGCACAGGGCGCGTTCGGCTCTTCGGGCCAGCGCTGCACGGCGACGAGCCGCGCCGTGGTCGTTAATGAGATCGCTGACGAGTTCGTCAGGCGCATCGTCGCCCGCGCGGAAGGGATGCGTATCGGGCCGGGGGACGATCCGAAAACTGAGATGGGGCCGAGCGTGGACGAGAACCAGTTCAAGACCGTGCTGCGCTACGTAGATGTCGGGCGCGAGGACGGCGCTGAGCTTAAGTGCGGCGGCGCGCGGGCCGAAGGCGACGGCCTCTCGAAAGGCTACTTCGTGCGCCCGACCGTCTTCGATCACGTCACGCCGGAGATGCGCGTCGCCCGCGAAGAGATTTTCGGGCCGGTGCTCTCAGTCCTTCGCGTCCATGATTTTGAAGAGGCGATGACGGTCGCCAACGATTCCGAATACGGGCTCTCGTCTTCCATCTTCACAAACGACGCGGCGCGCATCTTCCGCTTTGTGGACGAGATAGAGACCGGCATGACGCACATCAACTCGCCGACCACAGGCGGCGAGGCCCACATCCCCTTCGGCGGCATCAAGGCGACCGGCATCGGCGAGCGCGAGCAGGGCTCGACCGCGCTGGATTTCTACACGGAGCTGAAGGTCGTTTACGTGGACTATACGGGTCGCAAGCGCGAGGGGAATTTATATTAACGGCAAACGCTCTCGATCCTGTAGACGCCACGGGCAAAGGATTTCGCTTGAGGGGCAAAGCTTAGCGCCCGCGCTCGCCGTCGGAAGAGAATACATAGATCATAGAAGATAAGCCTTATCACACGGAGAGATGTTTTTATGAGCACAGCTAAAGCCGACACGCAGCAATCCGAAACAGTCCGCAAGCATAAGGAGTTCCTTTTTCCGGCGGTCGCAACTTACTACCAGGAGCCGCTGGCGCTCGTACGCGGTGAAGGCATGTACGTGTGGGACGACGCGGGCAACCGTTATTTGGATTGCTTCGGCGGCGTACTGACCGTCAGCGTCGGCCATGCCAACCCGAAAGTGAACGAGGCGATCATCGAACAGGTCAGGACGATCCAGCACACTTCGACGCTCTACGCCAACAAGCCGCAAGCCGACCTCGCCGAAAAGCTTTATCAGATCACTCCGGGCCGGTTGAAGAAATCCTTCTTCACCAACAGCGGCACGGAGGCCGACGATACGGCGATCATGGCAGCCAAGCTCTACACTGGCCGCCACGAGATAGTCGTGCTGCGCCATAGCTATTCGGGGCGCTCTGCGACGGCGCTCTCGGCCGTGGGGCATTCCACCTGGCGGCAATTGCCCGCGCAGGTCGCCGGCATTGTGCACGCGCGCGCGCCCTACTGCTATCGCTGCCCGCTCAAGCTCACCTACCCGGAATGCGGACTGGCCTGCGCCGAAGACATCGAGGACGTAATCATGACGACGACGACCGGCGAGATCGCCGCCTTCATGGCCGAGCCCATCTTAGGCGTTGGCGGCTTCCTGGTCCCGCCGCCCGGCTATTTCGAGCGCGCCGTCGAGATCACACGCAACCACGGCGGCCTCTTCATCGCCGACGAGGTGCAGACCGGTTGGGGACGCACCGGCGATAAGTGGTTCGGTATCGAGCACTGGAACGTAGAGCCCGACATCATCACCTCCGCGAAAGGAATGGGCAACGGCGTCCCCATCGGCATGACGACGGCCACGCCGGAAGTCGCGGACAGTTATCCTGGCCTGACCTTCTCCACCTTCGGCGGCAATCCCGTCTCTATGGCCGCCGCGCTGGCCGTCATACGCGTCATCGAAGAAGAGGATTTAAGGAAGAACGCTGCGGTGGTTGGCGCTCACCTGCGCGAAGGGCTCGAAGGGCTCAAGGAGAAGCACAAGGTTATAGGCGACGTGCGCGGCATGGGTCTCATGCAGGCCATTGAGTTAGTCAAAGACCGCGAGACGAAAGAGCCCGACCCGCAAAGCGTGCTCAAAGTCTTCGAGGAGACCCGCCGGCGCGGCGTCCTCATAGGCAAAGGCGGCCTCTACGCCAACGTGATTCGCACAGGGATGCCGCTCATCTCTACCAAAGACCATGTTGATGAAATGGTCTCGGCCCTGGACGCGGCCCTCGGCACGATCTAGCGACATGTCTGATATTTTGTCACAGGTTTGGGATTTCCTTTGGCAACCTCTTTTGCCCATTGAGGCGCGATTGTGGGTCTATTTCGTGATGCTCATCGCGTTCGCACTGCTTCCGGTATGGGTCATCGCTCACGCCAAGTATGTGAATCGCAGTAAACGATAAGAAGCGCTGCGTGACGGCTTCAGATTTGTGCTCATGAATCTCATCAGACTGTTTCTTGTCGTCACACTCCTGACAGGCTGCACGGGCGCGGGCAGGAGCCGGTCTGTCGCAGAGCAGCAGCAGGACTTGAGCCCATATTTCAAGGATACGGAAGGCTGCTTCGTCCTCTACGATCTCAAGCGTGATCGTTACACTCGCTATAACGAGGCGCGCTGCCGCGTCCGTTTTAATCCGAAGTCTACGTTCAAGATTCCCAACTCGCTCATCGGCCTCGAAACGGGTGTCATACGCGATGCCGACTTCGTCATCGCCTGGGATAAGCAGAAGTACCCGCCCGACGGCTGGGACACGGAGCCGTTCATACATTGGAAGCAGGATCACACACTGCGCACTGCCTTCCAGAACTCAGTGGTCTGGTACTACCGCGAACTGGCGAAGCGCGTCGGCGCTGAGCGCATGAAGCAACAGGTCGCCGCTTTCGATTACGGCGACCACAATGTCTCAGGCCCTATAGACTATTTCTGGCTCAACAATACGCTGAAGATTTCCGCCGACGAGCAGGTAGAGTTTCTGAAGAAGCTCTACACCTACAGGCTGCCCGTCAGTAAGCGCTCCATCGACATCGTCAAAGAGATTATGGTGCGCGAGCAGACGGACGGCTACCGGCTTTCGGGCAAGACGGGCGGCGGCGCGCTTGAAAGCGGCACGTTCATAGGTTGGTTCGTCGGCTACGTCGAACGGGGCGGCGACACCTATTTCTTCGCCGCCAACATCGAAGGCCCGACCTATCTCTCAATCCGCGACAAACGTATCGAGTTGACCAGGCAGATTCTGAGCGGCACGGGCGTGCTGCCAAAGCAATAGGCTTTCGTCCTGTACGCAGGAGAGTTTATGAGAACACTGATTCGTAACGGGCGCATAGTCACCGCCGTCGATGATTACAGGGCGGACGTACTTGTAGAGGATGAGCTGGTCTCTGTGATCGGCGCACGGCTTGAGATGGAGGCTGACCGCGTGATCGATGCTGCGGGCCGGCTGGTCATTCCGGGCGGGATCGACCCGCACACGCACATGGAGCTGCCGTTCGGCGGCACGGAGTCGTCCGACGATTTTCGCACGGGCACGATTGCCGCCGCGCACGGCGGGACGACGACGATCATAGATTTCGCCGTCCAGTATAAGGGCGAGTCGCTGACGGAAGGGCTAGACCACTGGCACGCGAAGGCCGAGGGCAAGACGGCGATCGATTACGGCTTTCACCTGATTACCACAGACCTGGAAGACGAGCGCGTGCCCGAGATGCACCGGCTGATAGACGAGGGCGTGACCAGCTTTAAGCTGTTCATGGCTTATCCGGGCGTCTTCCTCGTGGACGATGCGACGATCTTTCGAGCGATGTCGGCTGCCGGCGAGCGAGGCGGGCTGATCTGCATGCACGCCGAGAACGGCGTCGTCATCAACGAGATTATCAAGAGGGCGCTCGCCGCGGGCCGCACCGCGCCGAAGTATCACGCGCTGACCCGTCCCACCATAGCCGAGGCCGAAGGCGTGCATCGCGCCATCGCTATCGCAGAGATGGCCGAGACGCCCGTTTATATAGTCCATCTGTCGTGCGCCGACGCGCTCAAACAGGTTAGAGAGGCGCGTGATCGCGGACTTCCCGCCTTCGCAGAGACGTGCCCGCAATACCTGTTTCTATCGATAGACGATTACGGCGAAGGCTTCGAGGGCGCGAAGTACGTGATGACGCCGCCGCTCAGGGAGAAGTGGAATCAGGCCGAGTTGTGGAAGGGTCTCAGGACGGACGACCTGCAAGTCGTCTCGACCGACCATTGCCCTTTCTGCATGAAGGAGCAGAAGGAGCTGGGGCGCAACGACTTCTCTAAGATTCCGAACGGCGCGCCCGGCGTCGAGCATCGCGTCCCGCTCATCTTCAACGGCGCTTGTATCGAACAGGGTTTCTCCCTGAACCGCTTCGTCGAATTGACCTCGACGGCCGCCGCCAAAATGTTCGGCCTCTTCCCAAGGAAAGGGACCATCGCCGTCGGCTCCGACGCAGACATTGTGATCTTCGACGCGGAGCGCGAGCAGACCATCAGCGCCCGGACTCATCACATGCGCGTGGACTACTCCGCCTACGAGGGAAAGCGCATACGCGGCACAGTCGAGACGGTGCTCTCGCGCGGGCGCGTCATTGTCGAAGACGGCGAGTATAAGGGAAAGCCCGGCGACGGCCGCTTTTTGAAGCGCGGGACGTGCGCGGCGATTTAGAAGCCATCTATGAGCAGCACCAGGTGTAGAGAGTGTGGGCTCGTCAACTTTGCCACGGCGCAGCAATGCAAACGCTGCGGCGCATTTCTGACGGAAGACGGCCCGGTTGACGTGGCGACGGGCGAGGAGGCCGTTACGGATGTTCCCAAGAAGAGGAGCATCGGCAAGCGCGTCTCATGGATAATCGGGATGACGCTCGTAGTCCTGTTGATCTGCTACATGTCGCTGCTCGTCACATCTGACTCTATCAAGTGGCAGCAGAGGCAGACGGTCGATCGGGCGATCACTGTCCTCGAACAGAAGGGTTTCGGCAAGGAAGCGTTCGTGCTGCGGCGGCTGGTCAGCTTTCGCACATCAGATAACTGGTGGAACATGCAGGTCGGACACCATGATGCGTATGCCGCGACCAACTTCCCTTTTGAAGTGCTCACGCTCTATCCTGAATTTTTCGATAGCGCGACGGACGATACGGAGCGCGCCGCCATTCTATTGCACGAGTCTTATCACCTGTTCGGCTCGAACGAACGGGCGGCGCTCGAAGGCGTGTGGCGTAACAAGAGCCGGATCGGCTGGACGGCGGACAAGTACGCCGAGACGAAGGTCTGGAAGAACACCAGGGAGCTGACCATGAGCGAAGTGCCGCAACTGTTCCGATGCGGGCTTGAAGGCAAGGACGATTGTATACCGTGAGAGCTTAGCCGCTGGATAGACAATGGCGACAGAATCCGTCAATCGAGCAGACATAGCCCTAACGCAGCGCGACTTCGAGGAGTTGCGCAAGGATGTCTCCGCGAGCCCGCTATGGAATCGTGACCTCGCGCCGACGACGATAAAGGAGCGCACCTGGTCAACGTGGAATATCGCCGCGCTCTGGATAGGCATGAGCGTGGTGATTACCACCTACACGCTCGCAGGGGGCTTCATAGAGGCCGGCATGACCTGGTACGAGGCGATGATTACGATCCTGCTCGGCAATACGATCGTGCTCATCCCCATGATCTTGAACGCTCACGCGGGCACGAAGTATGGCGTCTCGTTCCCGGTCTTGTGCCGCGCCTCGTTCGGCACGCGGGGCGCGAATATTCCGGCCGTGCTGCGTGCCATTGTGGCGTGCGGGTGGTTCGGCATACAGACCTGGATCGGCGGCACGGCGCTCGACGCGCTCTTTGGCGCGATGACAGGGGGATGGAACAACCTGTTTAGTGGCGCAACCGTGCTCGACGTGCCCGTTCATACTTGGATCGCCTTCTTCATCTTCTGGGCCATAGAGGTCTTCATCATCCTGAAGGGCGTCGAGGGTATAAAGCATCTTGAGACCTGGTCGGCTCCGCTGCTGCTGGGCGGCGGGGCAGTGCTGCTGGCTTGGGCCGCCTGGCGCGCGGGCGGCCTGGGGCACGTATTGTCGGCGTCGAGCGCGCTTCAAAAACGGCAGAACGACTTCTGGGCCATCTTTCCCGGCTCGTTGACGGCATCGGTCGGCTACTGGGCCACACTCAGCCTGAACATACCTGACTTTACGCGCTACGCTAAATCGCAGAAGTCGCAGATGCTAGGCCAGGCTCTGGGCCTGCCTTTGACTATGACGGCGTTCGCCTTTATAGGCGTCACCGTCACTAGCGCCACGCTGTTGATCTACGGAGTGGCTATCCCAAACCCCGTCGAATTGATGACACGCTTCGATAGCATCATCGTCATACTGTTCGCCACCGCCGTTATTTTCGCCGCGCAGTTGACGACCAACATGGCCGCCAACGTCGTCTCGCCCTCCAACGATTTCTCAAATCTCAATCCGAAGCGCATCTCTTACGTGACGGGCGGGCTCATCACGGCACTGATCGGCGTCGTGATGATGCCCTGGAAGCTGATGGCGACGATGGGCGCGTATATCTTCACGTGGCTGATCGGCTATTCCGGCCTGATGGGCGCTATCGCGGGGATTCTGATCTGCGACTACTGGGTCTTACGTCGCCAACGGCTGGACCTTGCCGCGCTATTCGACGTGAAGGGAAGGTATTCCTACTCGAACGGCTTTAACTGGCGGGCCATCGGGGCGCTCGCTCTGGCTATCTTGCCGGTCGTGCCCGGCTTCGTTCGCGCGGCGACGACGCCCGGCGGTGTTGTGGCCGCGCCCGGTTTCTTTGATACCCTGTATACCTATGCCTGGTTCGTTACCTTCGCGCTGGGCTTTATTCTCTATTACCTGTTCATGCACAGTCACCGAAACCTCAAAGGAGAGTAGTAAACAACATGCCACGGACAGTCAAATGCGGTCTTATCCAGGCGACTAATGCCGCGCCGACCGATGCGCCGATTGAAGAGATCAAGCGCGCCAACATCGAAAAGCATCTAGCGATGATCGAGACGGCCGCGCGCCAGGGCGTACAGATTCTCTGCATGCAGGAGGTCTTCACGACTCCTTACTTCTGCGCTGAACAGCAGACGCGCTGGTACGAAGCGGTCGAGAAGATTCCGGACGGGCCGACCACGCGACTGATGCAGGAGGTGGCCCGCAAGCATCAGATGGTCATCATCGTGCCCATTTACGAAGAGGAGATTACGGGCATCTATTACAACACGGCCGCCGTCATCGACGCCGACGGCAAGTACCTGGGCAAGTATCGCAAGAACCACATCCCGCACGTCGCGCCGGGTTTCTGGGAGAAGTTCTACTTCAAGCCGGGCAACCTGGGCTATCCGGCCTTCGACACGGCCTACGCGCGCATAGGCGTCTACATCTGTTACGACCGGCACTTCCCAGAGGGCGCGCGCATCCTTGGCTTGAACGGGGCCGAGATCGTCTTTAACCCTTCGGCAACGGTGGCGGGCCTCTCCGAATACCTGTGGCGGCTGGAACAGCCCGCGCACGCCGTCGCCAACGGCTACTTCATAGGCGCGATCAACCGCGTCGGCCACGAGCAGCCCTGGGACATAGGCGAATTCTACGGCCAGAGTTATTTTTGCGATCCGCGCGGCCAGTTCATCGCCGAAGCGCCGCGCGACCAGGACGCACTCGTCGTCGCAGACCTGGACCTGGACATGATACGGCAGGTCAGAAATACATGGCAGTTTTACCGCGACCGCCGGCCGGAGAGTTACGAACAGCTGGTCGAGGAATAGCAAAGCAAGGACTCAGAACCGGAGGACACAGGATTCAGAATAAAGGCGGTTCGCCGCATTTTCATTCTGGCTCCTGAGTCCTGAGTCCTGTGTTCTGAATTCTGGAGGATCGATTATGAATCTTTCAATCACCGTCAACGGCATCAAGTTTCCGAATCCTTTCCTGCTCGACTCCGGCCCGCCGGGAACGAACGCGCGGGTCATCCCCAAATCCTTCGACGCCGGATGGGGCGGCGCTGTGGCGAAGACTGTAAGCCTTGAAAGCGCGAAGGTGGTTAATGTCGCCCCGCGCTACGGCAAGCTGCGCGCGCGCGACACGAGCGAGATCATCGGCTTCGAGAACATAGAGCTGATCTCAGACCGTCCTATAGATGTCTGGCTTCAGGAATTCCGCGACATCAAAAAGGAGTACCCGGAGCACGTACTGATCGCCTCGATCATGGAGGAGTACGAAAAGTCTCGCTGGCAGGAGCTGACGCGACTGGTGCAGGACACGGGCGTCGATGCGCTCGAATT
>DASQYE010000537.1:0-3208 GCA_035639355.1 Pyrinomonadaceae bacterium | reverse complement strand
GCTTGTCCAGATTGGCCATGACGCCTGTGCGGCGAATCTCGTTAAAGCGAGTGGTCTTGGACTGCACGGCCTTCTTCGCCTTCTCTTCCAGGAAGGGCAGCTGCAAGTCCTCGAAGATGAGCGCCGCGATCTCGTCTATGTTGACTTCCGCCTCGTAGTACTCTTCGCCCCCGGTCTGTCCGGCCTGGCCGCCACTGCCCTGGCCCTGCCCCGCGTCGCCTTCGCGCGCGATCACGTCGCCCACCCTGGTCTTGCCGTCGCCCTGGCCCACGTGCTTCTTTTTACGGTAATCGAAGCGGAACTTGTATTCGTCGAGCGCGCGGATAGGGACTTTGACGGTGCGCTTGCCGTCCGACAGAATGATCGCTTCGTTGGAGACGATTGAGCCCAGGTTTCTCTTGATCGCTTCCTTGACGCGCTCTTTGTGCCGCTCCTGGTCGATGATGCCTTTGCGTTGGAGCGACCAGTCGTTGCGTTGGATGGACATCTCTACACCTCTTTTTCAAGCGCTCTCGGCGGCAAGTGCGCTCTCGGGCGCTTCCTTGTCGGCAGCATCAGCAGTGCCGGTCGCGCCCTTGCAGAAATCCGCGATCAGGCTAGCGAACTCCCGCGGGTACTCCTCCTGCGGCAGATGACCGCAGCGACGAAACACTATCAGTCGCGCGTCCGGTATAGACGCGTGAAGCCTCTGCCCGTGCCTGAGTGGAATCTCCGCATCGCCTTCGCCCCAGACGAGCAGCGTGGGCTGCTTGATGCGATGGGCCTCAGCTTCGATACGACCGGCACGCCAGCGCCGCAGTGTACGCAAGGCTGCGCGCTGTGTGGCAGCCGCGCGCAACGGGCGGTGATGCGCTTCCGCTCTCTGCTCATCAAATATCTGCGCATTGGCCTTGGCGTACAGCTTCTTCATACGTCGCCGCATGAGGCTGTAGGAATCGACCAGCAGGGGCGAGATAAGATCGCCCATCAAGGGCCAGGCCGCCAGTCTGAGCATGGGCTGGCGCTTCGCTTCGTCGTTCGAGACAGCGCCGACCAATACCAGTCGCGAGACTCTTTCCGGCTCGTCGAGCGCGCAGGTGGCGGCGACAGCGCCCCCGTAGGAGCTGCCGACCAGCATGGCTCGCTCTATCCCCAGCTCCTTCATCAAGCCCGTAATCATGCGCGCCTGCGCCTCGATCGTATACTCGCCGTCGCGCGGTTTCTCAGAAAAGCCGAAGCCCAACAAGTCGGGCGCGATGACGCGAAAGCCCGCCTCGGCAATGGGCAGCAGCACGTCGCTCCACACCAGATTCGATGCACAGAAGCCATGAATGAGCAGCAAGGGAGGAGCGTCCTTCGGGCCTGCCTCCTGATAATGCACGCGCACGCCCCGGACGCTCTGGAACCGCGACCGCTCGGCGTGGTGCAGGCGCTCTCTGTGCTCCGCCCAAACGACATCCCGAGGGCGCATCAAAAGCTTTAAAGCCAGTGCGCCCCCGGCCACCCCCGTTGCGCCCGCGATCAAGTAACGTTTCTTCATAAGAGGCCGAAATAGTTTACCCGGATTTAGAAAGCCGTCGGCGGCTGATACCGGCGTCAAAAAATCATAAAAGGGATGCGTCTATGTCTCTGCGCCCGATCAGTCCTGATCCCTGGCCCAGTAGTCCGGCTTCTCCTCGGTCTGCGGATCGTGCCGCTCCATCCAGCGCTCGGGGCGCTTCAGCTCGTCGAAGCCGAACCCGCGATAAAGCTCTTGCGCATCCTTGGTCGCCAGTACCCAGCGGCGGAATCCTTGCAGCTCCGGGTGAGAGAGGATTACTCGGACGAGCCATTTTCCAAGGCCCTGCCCGCGTGCAGACTCCACAATGAAGACATCCGCCAGCCAGGCGAACGTCGCGTAATCCGTAATCACGCGCGCGAAGCCGACCTGCTCGCTTCCTTTATACACGCCAAACGCCACGGAGTTTTCGACCGAGCGCCGGATCGTTTCCATAGATCTTCCGGTGGCCCAGTAGGATTTAGTCGCCAGAAAATCGTGAACGACTTCCAGGTCGAGCCGCGCGCCGTCGGTGCTGATCGAATATTCTCCGCGCCGCCATTCTTGAGTCATCGTTCTCTCTCTCTCTGTGTGACGCCACCTCGAAAAGGTGCGAGCGAGCGCGAGTATGGAAATTCTCTCACATCGCACCGAGGACGGGCTACGATTTTACTCCCGACGCCCTGTTCCAATAAAAGATGGCGCTCGCATCGTCGCGTGACGCGAATGTGCGCAGCTCCGCAATCGACGCGGCGAGATCATCGGCGCTCGCCAGGCCGCGCTTTTGCATCTCGGCCGCGCCGCTCTCTACGTTCCCGATCAGGTTCTCGATCCACGGGCGGAAACTCTCAGCGCCCGCGTGATGAATCTCCGGCTGAAGGCTCAGGTTGATCTCGTCGAAACCGGCTTGTTTGAAGAGCGCGAAGAGTTTCTTCCCGATCAGGGCATCGCCGCCTAGCTGCGCTTGCAGTTGCGCGAACCTGCGCCAGACAGACTCGAAGAGCGGGCATTCGGGATAAAAGGCGATGACGAGAATATTGTTCTCCTGCGCGAGAGCCCTTCCGCCGGGCCGCAAGACGCGACGCATCTCCTTGAGCACCTGCACGGGCTCCGCGACGTGTTCCAGCAGGTAACGACAGTAAACCGTGCTGAAACGCTCGTCGGCCAGGGGCAGCGCGTGGGCGTCCGCCTGTATGAAATGCAGATTCGGCAAAGTGTCTTCCAGCGCCCGCGCCAGTTGATTAGGGGAATACTCCACGCCCCAGACTTCTCCGCCAGGTACGCGCGCTGCGACCTCGCGCGCAAGGATGCCAAGGCCGCTGCCGACCTCCAGCACAGAGTCCGCTTCGTTCAGCTCAAGGAACTCTATGAAGGGTGCATTCGTCAGCCGGTTGAGCAGCGCCAGACGCTGCTGTTCCGAAAGTTCAGTTCCATGTATGTAGGCGGTCGTCATGGCTTGTCGTGCTTTCACGGTTCAGAAAATGCCCGCGCTTTTCGAACTCGAAAAGCGCGGGCATCGCTGGTGTTCGTCCTTTATGCCTCCCCCTGGGAGAGCGAGAGAGCGCCGCGTCAAAGTCCCGCGCCCTCCTGCTAGCGCGACAGAAGCGTGCCGACATAGGTCAAAAGCTCGTTGGCGCAGACAGGGCAGTAGCCGCCGTCTTTGACCAGACGATCCACGACCTCGTTGATGCG
>DASQYE010000536.1:0-4019 GCA_035639355.1 Pyrinomonadaceae bacterium | reverse complement strand
CTGCTTCGTAGATGCCGATTCGCGGATTCACCCCCGCACCTTCGACGCCATTGACGAGGCGCTCTACGGCGGGCGGGCAGCCGCCGGTGCGACCGGCGTTTACCTTGAGCGAAAGTCGCCCGGCATCCTTCTCACCTACTGCATGTTTGTTCCCTTAATATTGCTGACGGGAATGGACATCGGCGTCGTCTTCTGTCGCCGCGAGGACTTCCAGGCCGTCGGCGGTTACGATGAAGGCCGCCTGTACGCGGAAGATGTAGTCTTTCTGCTGGCCCTAAGGCGTAGATGCCGCCTGCGCGGGCAGAGGCTTGTGCGCCTCGGGTCTGTGAAGGCACTATTCTCAATGCGAAAGTTTGACGAGTTTGGCGACTGGCACTATTTCTCGCTGGCGATTCGTGCGGGAGCCGGATTGATTACAGGCCATGCGAGTGATCGTGAGGTTGCGGAGCGCTACTGGTATAAGCCTCAGAGGTAAGGGCGGCTGTGGCTTAAAGGGTCGGAACCGTGACGCGGCCCGCGCCTCCCGATTCATCTCGTCTCGTTTGCCGCTCGTAACTTCAAAGGCTCGAACGGTAATGCTTCGCAATCATCCGCTCGTAAAGCTTGCATGGGAGGAGCATTCTAAGGATGATCGCTGTCCTCTCCGATAAAGTCCCTATGACATAGCGGCATGAAGGCGACCGCTCTTCAATTATTCGTTCGAGCAGGCGCGCGACGGCTTGCGGCGAGCGTCCGCTTCGTTCGTCCCCCTCCATGACCGCGAGCGCTTTCTCGAATCTCTCTCTATAAACGACGCTCTCCGCTGCTTTCGCTGCCCTTCGGCGATGCGCCGTAAACGGGGTATTAAAATCGCCCGGCTCGACGAGGACGACGCGAATGCCGAAGGGAGCGACCTCCATCCTGAGAGCCTCGGTGGCCGCCTCAAGAGCGAATTTACTGGCGCTGTAGAATCCCTGAAAGGGCAGCGAGATCAATCCGCCGATCGAGCTGATATTGACGATCAGGCCGCCTCGCTGCCTCCTCATCAGTGGAAGCGCTGCCTGGCAAACGCGAATCACTCCGAAAAGGTTTGTCTCAAACTGCGCTTTGATCTCGACAATGGACGCCTCTTCAAACGGGCCCGCGAGCCCGTATCCGGCGCAATTCACGACCACGTCGATTCTGCCCTCCCTCTCGGCCACGCGCCCGACACAATCGTTGACCGAATCGTCGTCATCGACATCCAAGTGTATTCGCGTGGAGGCGTCCGAATCCCGCGACGCAAAGCTGCGGGCGGCTCGATAGACATTGCAGCCCTTCTCGGACAGGCGATCGGCGCACGCCCGGCCTATGCCTGAGGATGCGCCCGTGATGAGAATGACGGGTTTGTTCGTCTTCATGGTTTGGCCTCTGAAGCGTTCCGGCGTCATATCTATAGGCTCTTCTTGAAGAGACGGAAGGTTTTGATCTTCAGGCAGCCGAATGCTTCTATGACGCGCTGCATTCTTTGATTTCCGGCCTGCACGAGCGACACCTCTACGCGCTCGATCTTGTGCCGGAGCATAACGTCGCCCATACGGGCGGCGATCAAGGCCGCGACTCCGCGCCCCCTGAACTCGGGCAGGACTCCGAGCAGGATAAAGCGCGCCGCGCGTATGCGCGGAATCTCGCGTATGAGCCGGATCAGTCCGAAAGGCCAGAGGCTTCCGCCCATGTGCGCCAGCACTTCGTTGATGTCAGGCAGCGCCAGCCCGAATCCGATGGGCACACCACCCGCCTCGGCTATGAGCGCCATTTCGGGTCTATAGAATTTGCGGAAATTCTCGGCGCGCTCGGCATACTCACGGCGCGAGAGCGGGACGAATCCCCAAAGGTCTTCAAAGCAGGCGTTGAATAGCTTCCATATCTTATCGTTCTCCGTCTCCCAGCGCTTGGCGTCGAAGGAGCGTATTAGGAATCCTCCCTGTGAGCCCGAACGCCGGGCGGCGGCCCTCAACAGTCGCTTGACGGCGGGCGCTTGCTCTCGCTCCGGCGTCCATAGATAAGAGTAAAGCTCAAGATGGGCCGCGTACCCGGCCCTTTCGAGCAGAGCCGCGTAGTACGGCGGATTATGCGGCGTCAGTATCATCGGGCGAACGTCGAAGCCATCGACCAGCAGGCCCACCTCTTCATGTGTCGAAAGATTGACGGGCCCATAGACGCACCTTCTTCCCTCAGACCGTAAGCTCGCGTGGGCCTGTTCAAGAAGCTGCGCGCAGACCTCCCAATCATCTACGCACTCGAAGAAGCCGAAGAACCCTGCGCCCGGCTCCCACCTCGAAGCGAACGCCTCATCAACGATGGCGGCGATCCTGCCCAGGGTCTGGCCGTCGCGGCTGACCATAAAGCGCCGGACGACGCGCGCTCTAAGCGAGTCGTTATGCGCGGCAGACCAGCGCTCATTTTCAGTCCGTCTGAGCGGCGGGACCCAGTTTGATTTGCCGCGATATAACTGATAGGGGAATTCGCAGAACGCGCGATGGTCGGCGCGCGACTCGACCATCCTGACTGTGAGCGAGCCTGAGGGCATGGCCCGGCAGATTAGAACGTCTGAAAATCGCCTGTCAATATTTTTAAGCGCGGGCTTTTTTCTTGCCAAATAAATATCATGCGTGCTATTTATTGACGCATCACTTCACGGGGGCCACCTGACTCATCCTTCGACAGGAAAGGTCCGGTTAATGCGAATTCTTCTAGTTGGCCCAACAGCCCTGGACATGAAGGGGAGACCGATCAAACAGCGGAAGCTGCATCTTCCGGGCTTGACGCTCCCGATGCTCGCCGCCGTCACACCCGCGCACTACGAAATACGTCTCGTCAACGAAACGGTCGAGGACATCCCCTTCGACGAGCGCTGGGATTTGGTGGGCGTCACGGGCATGGGCTCCGGCATCGTCCGCGCGTGGCAGATCGCGGACGAATTCAAGCGGCGCGGCGCGAAGGTCGTCATCGGCGGCATCGCGGCCAGCCTGCTCGGCCCCGAATTGTCTTTGAATCATGCGGACGCAGTGGTCACGGGAGAGGCCGAGGAGGTCTGGCCCGAGCTTCTGGACGACTTTGAGCATGGTCGCCTCAAGACCGTCTACAGGATGCGCAAGCCGCCGCCGATCGAGACGCTTCCGCTTCCTCGTTATGATCTGATGAATCGCTCCAGGCTCGGATTGTGGCGTCCCGTTCAGGCCACGCGTGGCTGCCCCTTCACCTGCAACTACTGCTCTATCACTGCCTTCTTTGAAGCCGGTTATCGTAAGCGGCCCGTCGCGGAGGTC
Organism: Pyrinomonadaceae bacterium; assembly: GCA_035639355.1. GTDB lineage: Bacteria > Acidobacteriota > Blastocatellia > Pyrinomonadales > Pyrinomonadaceae > DASQYE01. The sequence goes on along the minus strand of DASQYE010000536.1, from coordinate 732 downwards.
GTGCGCGACGTGCGCGCTGCCCGCCTGAGTGGAACGCGCTACATAGCCTTCATAGACGACAACATCGGCGTCGATTTCAAATACTGCGCCGAATTGTGGGAGGCGCTAATCCCGGAAAAGATAATCTGGATCAGCCAGTGCAGCCTGCACATAGCCGAGCGCCCTGATATGTTAAGGCTTGCGCGCAAGAGCGGCTGTCGCCTGCTCTCGTTCGGCATCGAGACGACGAGCCCCGAAAGTCTCAGGATGGTGGACAAGGAATGGAATCGACCGGAGCGCTACCGCGAGGCGGTCGAGACCATCCGGCGGCACGGCATAGATGTCTCCACAGAGATGATTATAGGTCTGGACGGAGACGACTCGACAGTATTCGAGCGCACTTACGATTTCATCATGGACAATCAAATCTCGGTTCCTCGCGTCCATATTATGACGCCCATTCCGGGCACGCCTCTCTACGAGGAATTGAAACGCGACGGCCGCATCGTGAGCGAGGATTTCAGCCGTTTCAGCGGAGGACAGGTCATCTATCGCCCGCGCAATCTGAAACCGGACGAGCTACAGGCTGGCTACTGGAAGCTCTACGAGAACCTGTTCTCATGGCGCGCCATCCGGCGGCGCATAGCGGTCAACCGCGCCTCTCTTGGGCCATACATGCGCGCCTTCGTCCTGGGCGTCAACTTGCACTATCGCAATCACGTCCTCAACAGAATCTGTCCTGGCATCGTCTAA
>DASQYE010000535.1:0-6224 GCA_035639355.1 Pyrinomonadaceae bacterium | reverse complement strand
GTCTCGACCGCGCGATCATAGATTTCCGGCTCGCGGCGGTCGCCGTCAGCGCCCCGGCTCTCAAGAGCGTCGAGCGTCAGAGCGCGCTCCACGCCTTCGGCCGCTTCCGCGTCAAAGAAGACGATCCGTTCGAGTTGTTCGACGCTTTCAATCCCGGCTCGCGCGTGCTTGAAGACCTTGCGGCCCGAAACGAAGAGCAGCCGCGCGCCGGAATCTTCCAGGATGAAGCGCACCTGCTCGACGGCCTGCGTAGTGTAGATGGGAACGTTGACCGCGCCGAGGCTGAGGATGGCGAGGTCCGTGATTGACCACTCGGGCCGATTCTCGGAGAGCAGAGCGACGCGGTCGCCCGCCTTGATGCCGAGCGAGGCGAGGCCGACGGCGACCGCCCTGACGCGCTCTATGAAAGTCTCGGCGGAGATGTTTATCCACCGGCCGCCGCGCTTGTGATTGAGCGCATCCGCCTTAGCGTACCGGCGTATGGCGGCCAGGCACAGCTTTGGCAGAGTCTTTGGTGCGTGCGATGTTCCGTTATCTGAGATTGTCATCCTTGGCTGGGCCGCTACTAAAAAACAGGCGTCGGCTTCTCCTTAGTTCAGTTACCCTCACGCGATTCGCCATACTGGTCTAGCGGCGACGGAGGCTGCCCGCCCTGAGGCGTCAGCCAAAGCTCAATAGCGAACCTCTCATGATCGCCGCCATCAATCGTCACCAGACGCTCGGCCGCTATAGCGCGCTTCGTAACCAGATAATCCTTGGCACGAGTGGCGCGCGCCTCTGCTTCACCGGCGAGCGCGCCCCTTTTGCCGTAGACCATTATGTAACCCTGCGAATCCGGCTCGTTCTTTAACTGCTCGGCAAAATAATCAAGCCGTTTCTTTTCATCTTCAAAAGCCAGGTCGCCGTACTTATCGAACCGCCGGCTCACAATGGAGTGATGAGGAACCAACGAGCAGGACGCAATTTTATGGCAACTGGAATCCAAGCCGCCTAATTCCACTGTTGCGGTTGAGGTTTGCCCTGCGGTTCCTGTTGTGTCAATAGTGATCGTCTGCGTCCCTTGACCGGCGATTATAGTGCCTGCGGAAACCGACCAGTTGTAAGTCAGCTTCAGGCTCGGATCAGCGCCCTCGATAGTTGCGCTAATCGTAGCCGTCTCGCCAGGCTCAATGATTTGTGTCGGGCAGTCAACCGTAATAGTCGGGCATTGCGCACCGGGCGCTTGCGCGGGCGTGCTCGTGCCGAGGCAGAGCAGAGAGAAACAGATAACTGCCAGACAGTTGAATGTGCGTCGCATGGCTATCTCCTGGATTTTTCCGCCGCACAAAATAGATCGGAGGGAGAGTGCGGTCTTTTCTTCGTATCAAGATACAACAAAGCGGCACGATCTTCACGCTTCGGGCGCGAGCGCGCTGCCCGGCTTCAGCGCCAGCGTGCACCGAGAGACGCAGATGAGGCGCGAGCGCTCGTCGCGTATCTCTATGGCCCAGACGGTCATCTGCCTGCCCTTGTAGACGGGCTTTGCTTCGGCCGTGATCTTACCGCTTGAGACCGAGCGCAGGTGATTGGCATTAATCTCGACGCCGACGGGAGTGTAGCGATTGAGGTCTGTGTTGAGCGCCGCGCCGATTGAGGCGGCCGTCTCCGCCAGCACCACAGAGACGCCGCCGTGCAGTAGCCCTGTGTACTGATGATGTCGCTCGTCAACCTGCATGGAGAGACGGACGCGCTCGGGCTCCGCCTCGTCAATCTCTATGCCCAGCGTCTTGAGCACTGTCTGGTCGGAGCGATTACGCATCATGTCGAGTAGATTGACAGTCATTTCGTCTCGGCGGCGGCGGCGGCCAGGGGCGCGGCTTCGCTTTCCTCTCCCTCGACCGCCTTCGCCTGCTTTTGGCGGCGACCCGAAGCGCGCCAGCCAGCGCCGCCGAGGATAACCACATCGGCGAGCCCCGCGCGCTCAAGCCACGCGGCGACCTCCGCGCGTCCGTAGCGATTCTCGATCGGCGCTGAGAAGCGGTCGAACTGGTCAGTGTAGAGCACGCGGAAAGAGTATTTACGGTAATGGCCGAGCGGCACGCGGTCGGCCAGCCCCTTTGTCGCCGCAAAGCGGTCGAGCGTGCGCGCAGGCAAGACGAAGGCTACCTGGAAGCCTGCGGCGATGAGCCAGGACAATTTTTTGAGCAGCGCGTGCGGCATCCTGGTCGTTACCCGTCGCGCGCCCGTGACGAGGCGGAGCGCCGCGCGCCGCCATGCCGCTTCGCCTTCCAGGTTCCAGTACAGGTAAACATTTATAAAGCCGTCTTCGCGCACGAGAGGCAGAAGCCTTTGAAAACCCCTTTCGGGATCGGGCAGGTGATGCAGCACGCCCAGGCTGTAGACGAGATCGAAAGAGCGCGGCCGGAAAGGCGGGTGATAAATATCCGCCTGGACGAAATGCGTATTCGGATTGGAGCGATTATTGTAGGCGGCGACCTCTATCGCCTGGCTGAAGTCCATCGCCACCACTTCGCGCGCGCCGCTTCGGGCCATGTGAAAAGTATGGCGTCCCGTCCCGCATCCGGCGTCGAGCACGCGAGCGCCCTTGAACGCCTCGGGCTCGAAGCGCTCGAAGTACCAGCGAAAGTTCGACTCGTAATCCGGCAGCATCTCGGAGAACGCCTGCCACTCGTAGCCGAAGCTGCGCGCCGTATCATGCTGCGCGCGCAGCGCGCGATCTTCCTCAGCTTCGACGCCCGCCTTCGATCCCACCGTCTTCGATCCAGTCTCCTTCGGCATCAGCCCGGCCGGCAAGCGCCGTCCGTGCGTCTGAAAAAATTCCGGGTGCATCTCCCACAACATCGTCTGGAGCGCGGGCGGCAGAAGGCGCGGAATCCCGCCGATGACCGGGTAGGCCGCGCCGCACGCGCACGCGAGCAGGCCCGTTGCAATCTCGTTGCCGGTCGTCCTCTCGAAGATTTCGCACTTGAGAGGGCCCTCGCCGCACAGCGGGCAGACGATCAATTGAAGCAGCCTCTCTCTCATTTAATCGAAGCAGCCTCTCTCATCATCGCCGGTTCTGTAGGGGAAGCGCGTCTCTGCTCGCCGTCGCCGTCGCCGCAGGCGTCGCCACGATGTTCGGTTGCTTGATCGAGCGGCGACGGCGACGGCGGCGGCGACCGCCCTCCGGCGTGCGCTCGACGCGCCCATTGAGTGTCGCCAGCGCCGCCAGTACCAGGAACAGGAGCGCATTTGAAGTCGTGTGCAGAGTGAAATCAAAAAAGCTATGGATGAGCACGGCGAAGCAGCCGGCGAGCGCGCCCGTGGCGACGCCGCGCCGGAACTTGTCTTCGCTTCGGGAGCGCTCAAGCCCCAGTCGAAAGAGCGTCACGATGAAGAAGAGCCCGAACATCGCGCCGACCGCGCCCGCGTCCGACAGCGTCTGCAAGTAATCGTTATGGGCCTGCTCGACCCTAAGCAGACCGCTGCGCGTATCGTAACGAGTAAAGGCGAGGCCGAAGGAGCCCAGACCCGAGCCTATGAAGGGATGGTCGCGTATGATGTCGAGCGTCACCCTCCAGAAGTGTGCCCTTCCGGTGGTCGGATCGGCGGAGTTGACGGTTCCCATAAAACGATTCAGCACGGGCTCGCCGCCGAGCATCACCACCCCCGCGAAGATAGAGAGAATGAGAGCGAGGCCCAATCCTGCGCGCACGACCGCGCCGCGAATGCTCGTGCGGCCTTCCGATTGATCCTCGCCGCCGCGATCCCGTCTCCTGAAGCCCGTCATCCCGACCAGGAAAACAAGCTGCGTGATGAAGGCTAGGATGCCGCCGCGCGAGTTGGTCATGATCAGCGCGACGCCCATCATGGCGGCAGCGAACATGTATATGAAGCGCTTTTCGCGCTCGACCCCTCCGCTGAAAAGCATCCCGAGCGGGAGCGCCAGCGTCAGCTCCATGTAGCCCGCGAAGTGGTGGCGATTGATGAACGGCCCGAAAGGCGTGCTCTCGCGCATCTCGCGCAGCCATAGAAGCTTCGTCGGACTGGTGAAAGATTGTATGAGACCCAGGATGGCGAGCAGGAAACCGAAGATGATGATCGTGCGGACGAGCAGGCGCAGGCGTACAGGCCCGTCCGTGAAGGCCAGCACCGAGGCGAAATAGACGAGCAGCGCCGTGATCTGGACGACGGCGAGACGCGTCGAGTAGGGGTCTAGCGAGAGGCTTCTGACCGTCGAGAGCGAAAGCAGTCCTCCGCCCACATCTTTGCCCAGCGGCAGGAGCTGCACGAGGCCGAGCAGCACCAGGCCCACGACGGGCCATTGCAGCGCGTTGCGGCTGAAGCGGAGCTTACGGCTAGACCAGGCATCCACGGCCCACAGCACGATCAGAAAAGCTGCGCCGGCCTGAAAGACTGCCAGCGACCAGTAGTGCACCGTGCCGTAAGCAAGGGTCGAGAGCACGATGGCCACACAGATGATGAGGAAAATAAAGCGGCTCGCCAGCGTCCGCTCGACCTCACCGAGCGCCCTGGTTGTGAGCGCCGCCTGCGTCTTCTCTTCGACCCTGTGGGCCAGCGTTTCCTCCGCGTTGGAGATTGAAGTCGTCATACCAGACTAAACCGAAAATAGGACACGGGGCATCAGACTCGCACGCGCTGAGCCTGGTGTCGATGGTTACAGCTTCGGTCTTCGGTGTCGTTTTAAAGTCGATCGTCACAAGCCGCCAATCGGTTGTGCCGGGCGGAAGCGGCTCTGAGGAGCCGAGAACGCTGCCGTCCAGGTTATCCCTGATGAAGATAAGGGGCGTCGCCGCGCTCTTCAGGTCAACGGCGCGGACGTAATATTCGAGACGGTATGCGGTCGAAGGTTGGACCGCGATCAGCTGGTTGATGTTGTTGAAGGTGAGCCCGCCCGGCGCTTGAAAGCGCACGCGAAGGCTGCGGTTGCCGCTGCGCCTGTATCTCTCGTCGAGGCCGATCTGCGCCTGCGCCACGGATTTGACGTTCCAATCGAAGGGATTCTCGGAACTGCCCAGCTCGCCCTCGAAGCCGCCGTTCGAGACGTGCTCGGCCTGTAGGCCGTCGCCGCCGCTCGCGCCCTGCTGGTCTATACCCCGGAAAAGCTCGAAGGCCGCGTGAAAACGTTTCGCCTGTAGCAGCGCTCTCATCAACGCGAGGCCGGTCGCGCGCTGCTCCATCTTCTCGGCGGCGCTCAGGGTCATCCACTGGCCGAGCGCGTCGTCAAGATGCTTCTGCCCCATAAGGTAAGTCGCAAGGTCGGCGCGCGCCGCCGCCGAGTTGCCGACGGCGCGGCTCACGGCCTGCACATCGCCGTCGAAGACGTGCCAGGCCATGTTGAATATCTGCGGGCGCAAGAGCGGGTTCACCTCCGACGAGCGCTGCAACTCGGCGAAAGCCTCGTCGGTGCGCCCGGTGCGCAACAACAGATTGCCCAGCAGCCAGCGCGGCTCGGCGTAAAACGGCGCAAGCTCCACGGCGCGGCGCAAAGCCCTCTCGCCCCCCTCGCGATCGCCCGCCTGCTCGCGCGTGCGTCCCAGATCGACCCAGAGACGATAATCGTAAGGCGAGAGACTGACGGCGGCCTCAAACTCGCGCAGCGTCTCTCCGACACGGTCAGGCGTCAACGCCTGCTTTTCCAGCGCGGCGACCGTCCAGTGCGTCAACGGATCGTCGGGCGCAAGCTTCGTGGTCATCTGCGCCGTCTCTATCGAGCCGGTTTCCATGCTCGGCGCGTGCTCCGCGATGACGTTGCCGACATACCAGCGCCCGGCATGCCAGGAGCCAAGGAGCGCCAGCGCGACGGGCACGACAAGGAGCACGCGAAGCAGCGGCGCGCCGAGGTCTATCAATTTCAGCTGGTCTCTCTTGACTGGGCTCACAATGGGATTCCCCGTCCTCAAGCTCGATCTTTGCGGTCGAAGCGCGGAATCGACAAAGAGAGAGCGTGCGTGTCCGGCTATTCTTCGCTCAGCTGCTCTATCTCGATGCGCATACGCTTGAGCACGACGCGCTCCTCTTCGCAATCGCGCAGGATCTCTTTGACTCTCTCGGCGCTGAACTGCGAGCTGGAGATGAGCACTTCGTCTACGCGCTGCTCGCGGCAAAGGCTGCGAAGCTGGCCGTTGCCGCCGTAGACGCGCAGGCCGTGTATGACCTTTCCCTTCTTGCGCGGGTCGTCGTCAACGAAACCGACCGGCGCATACTGTAGCTCGCGATTATTC
>DASQYE010000534.1:0-4210 GCA_035639355.1 Pyrinomonadaceae bacterium | reverse complement strand
GAGCGGGGACACGTTATACGCTACGATTCATAAGCGTAAAAGCACTAATCCCTAACCGTTTCCAAAAAAGAGGACTAAAAAGAGGCGGGGTCTCTCTCTCTCTCTGTGCGTAATCTCAAAGCTGCCTGAGGCCGGGAACTTTCAGCATGGGTTAAATTCCCGCATCCCCGGAATAAGTCGGCAAGATGTTCCCCGGCCTGACGCCCGTGAGGACGGCTTTAAGGCTTGGTCTTGTCTGTTTTGCCGGACGATGAGGCCGCGATGGGCTCGCGCGGGGTGCGCTCCTTTACTATCAGGTCGGTGATGCCCTCCGTAGCCTTTCCGTTTCCCTGAAAGTCAACCCTGTATTTGACGGTATAAGTTCCGGGCGGCAGCGACTGGTCTATCAGAAGCGATTTGCTAAGCTGTGAGCCGCCGAGCACGGGCAGCGTCTCGCCCTCGGCCATCTCGATAACGGTACGGCCTCTTGAGTCCGTGATCTGAACGGAGGAGAGCGGGCGGACGGCGCTATTGCCCTCATTCTTGAGCGTCGGCGTGATGGTGATTCCATTCGGGCCGGCGACCGCCTGTAGATTTTCGAGCGTTCCGCGCCGAACGGTCTGCGGCACCGTGATGTAGAACATGGAGGCCATGCGAAAGCGCACCAGCATCTGTCGCGCGCCCCGGTTGTATTTGATCGTGTCGGGTCGCTGTTCGATGATGAGCGCCGCCAGGTGATCGCCCGGAGTCGCATCCTTCGGCACTGTGATGGTGACGCGTATGGAGTGGGTGTGGCCCGGCTGCACTGTGACCTCGGACGGGCTAAAGATGAGCCAGGGGCTGGCCGAGCGCGGAAGCGTCCCGGCTTTATAAAAATGTAGTTCTCCGCTCTGAGCTATGTCCCAGTCGCTCAGGCTGGCCATGATGCGCGACGGCTGCGCGCTCCCCCTCGCCGTGTGGTAGTCCAGGTTGATAACGACCGTGGTCTCTGAGCCCGGCTGCATCTCCAACTCGAACCGGGCGGGGGCCAGCGCCAGCCCATCGGTTCCAGAAGACGACGCCTCCGTATCATTCCGGCTGCCGGGATAGCTCGGACTGACGGTCTGCGCCTCGGCCAGCGCCGTCAGCGAAGCGAGGATGAAGATGAGCAGCAGTAGACAGAAGAGGGGCGCGAGCAGCTTTGAAATCTTTTTGGTGGTGTTGTTGATGGTCATAGTAGTTTTTTAGCAGCCGACGGGTGGCCCGGCCGAGATGGTGAAGGTGATCGTTGCGCTGAACGTTCCCGAAACGTAGTACTGCGGCTTGATGGTAAAAATGGCGTCGAAGATATAGCCGTTGTCTACATCGCGCCTGGTCAGGCCTCCCCTCGTCAGTCTGGGCCCGCTCAGGATCACGGTCGAGGCCGTTATGTTCTGGAGCGACGACGTATAAGCGGCGCGGCCATTGGCGTTGAGCGTGACGACCGTAGACGGATCGTTATTGAAAGGCGAGCGGAAGAGATGCTGGACGGTGCAGTCCTGAGACTTGCCTCCCATCTGGCGAATATTCCGCGCGCCGAAGCCTATGTCGGATGGCTGTACGGCCTGTTGGTTTCCGTCAAACGCCCCTGCCACGGAGACGGCCACCTGGTATGGCGCTGTGCTGCGGATGGCAATGGGCACGACGACCTTCACCATGTCGTTGGCGTTGACCGGCGAGACTTCGCCGAAATTGATCGTGACGACCAGGTCTTGCAACACGCTTGTGTTGCCCGTCACCATTCCGCCCTGCGTCCCCGTGATGGTCGGCGTGCCGCCGCTGCCGATGTCGAATTGCTGTGCGCGCGCGTCTGCGGCCGCGCACAAGGCGAGCAGACAAGAGAAGATTGCGATTGTGATGGCGCGTCGCTTCATCATACTAGCCGATCAACGCGACCGGCTCGCTTTGCCGGTGATATTTATTATGATCATGCGTCGCCGCCTCCCCCTTGGAAAGCGGCGACGCATGAACTACTCTGCTCAACTCGAAACAGGAAATAAATCCCTTGCCCTTGCAGACGAGTTACTACGGAGCAGCGATAGTGAAACTAGCCGTAACCGTCGTTATGCCGTCTTCATAGAACTGCGGCTTGACGGCAAAGATCGCCGGAACCGTCATCCCGTTAAGATTGGTGCGGGGCACGGCGTTTAAAATGCGTGGGCCGAAGGCGACGGTCGTCGAGGACGAAAATGCTCCAAGGTTCGACCTGACGGCCGTGTACTCATACCTGCCGGTCGTTGCGTTGACTGCGCCGACCGCGACGCCTGTCGGGTCGCCGGCCGTGTTGTCCGTGTCCGAGCCGGCAGCTACGCCGATGGAAGTAGCGCCACTGCTGGGGCGGTTGAATGTGCCGAGACCAAAACCGATGTCCGCTGCTGTCATCTTGCTGGACGACGAGCCGGGGCTGTTAACGACGGCGCTCATAGAGAGGACGTAGTTGGTATTGCTCCTGAGCTTGAGAGGCACGGACGCCTTGATGAAGCTGCTGGCGTTGCTGGGGCCGAGTTCGCCTAAGCCTATGTTGACGTTCAACAACTGGCCATCGACGCCGTCGGCCGACACGCCGCCGCCGGAATTACCCGTCAGCGTGACGGCTCCGCCCGAATTCAGTTCCACGAATTTCGATACCGTGCCGCTCATGTTGACCGTTCCGCCGGTGTTGATCTGAGCGGAAGCGACCGCCGCCGTCATCGCCAGCAGCAGCGCCATAGAGATAACCTGCGCGGCCCGTTTGATTGAGTTAAGCATCACTGTCTTGATTCTCCTTAAATTGTAAAGTTCATCAATACGGCTCCCCTTGCCTTATTGGTGGTTGGAAATAGATTTTGCTTTGAGGAATCAGTATGAGGAACGAGCGAGGAGCGGGGTTCTCGTCTTACGGCGAAACTTCTGTGGACACACAGAGGCCCGGCTGCGAATTCAGCTATACAACACGCATGCCGGGGCGATGAAAACTCAAAGTGAATTTTTAAATGCTGGGAATAGTCGGATTAAGAAGGTAAGGGGGCCGGGGCCTCGGACGCAGCGCCGGGCGCACAGGGGCCGGCAGAGACAATTTAGACTGAAGTTTTGTCACCCCGGCTGACGTTTTGTCAGTTGTCCGGACAAAGGCGTGCGAGAGGTAGAGAGCGCGCGCGCGCCCGAGCTTTCATTTAGCGACCAGGACGCCCGTATCGAACAGCTCGCGGTGAATCTTCGCCACCTCTTCGGGAGCGATCTTAGGCCGTCGATCATAGGTGAGCAGCCCGTTGATCTCCTGCTCTATGTCGGTCAGCTGCGTGTAACAGAACCCGGCCACGAAACGCAGCGAGGAGATTCCCTCCATCAGGTCGCGATACTTCGCCAGCAGCTCGTCGGGCGTGCGGAAAGAGCCGTAGAACTTGTAAAGCAGGTCGCGATCTTCGGGCCGAACGTCCGGCGGGATCAGCAGGAATCCACCCACCTCCGTCAACATGATCGGTTGTCCGCGATAGCGCGAGCCGAGCACGAAAAGCGGCTTGCTGGCGAGCCACACGTGGGCCGGAAGCCCTCCGCCGTGTGATGTCTCCTGGTAACGCTCGCGCAACTTCTCGGCCGTCGGCGTGTAGTCGTGTATGGCGCAGATGTCCGTGATGTCCGTATGCTCCCAGCCGTCGTTGTCTATGACGGGCCGATGGGGGTCGATCTGCCTCGTCATGGCGACCATACGCTCTATAAAAGCATACTGGCCGGGGTGGCTCCTTCTGAGGCCGGGGAAACCCATACTCTCGTTTACCGGAACCCAACAGATGATGCACGGATGATTGTAATCACGGCGGACGGCGCGCTTCCATTCCGCCGCCAGCCGCTCTTCGGCCTGCGCCGACCACTCGCGCGCGTTCGGCATCTCCTCCCATACCAGCAGCCCCAAACGGTCGCACCAGTAGAGCCAGCGCGGGTCTTCTATCTTCTGGTGCTTGCGCACGCCGTTGAAGCCGAAGCGCTTGATCCACTCCACGTCCATGCGAAGCGCGTCGTCCGAGGGCGAAGCCAGGTAGCTCTCCGGCCAGTAGCCCTGGTCCAAAACCATCGCCAGGTACAGCGGGATCCCGTTGAGCACGACGCGCCCGTCGCGCAGCTCCACGTCGCGAATCCCGGCGTAAGATAGAACCTCGTCCAGCAATTGATCGCCCTCGAACAGGCGCACACGCAGCGAGTAGAGGTGCGGCGTTTCGGGCGACCAGAGCTTTGCGTC
>DASQYE010000533.1:0-3059 GCA_035639355.1 Pyrinomonadaceae bacterium | reverse complement strand
ATGCGGAAACTTTTTCGCCCTGGCCGCCGCTCGTAGAAATCTCTCACCGCCGCTTCGATTTTCTATATTCCGAGCGCAACAAGTCCATGAACTCCGCGCGCCGCTCGTAGAGTCGTTTGGGCTCGCGCGGCTCGTGTCTGGCAAGAGCATACGCCGTTATAACGGGCAGTGCCACCGTCGAATCGACGTAACAGACCACGGCGTCGGGTAGTCGATCTGGATCGACCTTGCCCCAGGAGACCGCCTCGCCCGGCGTCGCGCCCGAAAGCCCGCCCGTGTCGGGACGGGCGTCCGTGACCTGTAAAAAAAAGTCGTGGCCGCGCTCGTCTATGCCCAGCACCTCTTGAATCTGCGGCTCGGTTTGCAGCATGAAATTCTTAGGACTTCCGCCGCCGAGTATAAAGACGGCCGAGCGCCCGCCGTGCTTCGTACCCCGGTCGCCGCGCCCGTGAATCGCGCCGCGCTTACCCGCGAGCACGATCGCCGCCGTCTCGTTCACGTCGAGCGAGGGATCAAACGCCAGTTTGTTGCCTTGCAGCGCTTTGGCCGCGACGTTCATCCCGATGGAAGAATCGCCCGGGCTTGAGGTGTAGACGGGAACGGCGTACTCATAGGCGGCGGCCAGGAGCGACTTGTTCCGGATGCCGAGCGAGCGTTCGCGCTCATGTACGTAGCGCCCGCAAAGATAATGAAACTCCGCCGTTGACATGGACTTTTGAAACTCTTCGCTCTCGATGATCTTGCGAAAGAAAGCGTCCGTGTCGAGCAGCACAGAGTAATCGAAGAAGATGTCGTAGATACGCACGACCTCCTCTTCACGCAACACTATGTCGGAGACCTGCGCGTTGCCCTGGTGCATCGCCAGGGCGAGCCCGAAGTGCGTGTCGTGATAAAGGTTCGCGCCCGTAGAGATGATCCAGTCAACGAAGCCCGCCTGTATGAGCGGGATCAAGGCGGAGATGCCGAGCCCGGCGGGCGTCAGAGCGCCCGTGATGGAAAGCCCTACGGTAACGTCCGGCTCCAGCATCTTCTGCGTGAAGAGCTGGCAGGCTTCGCGCAGGCGCGCGGCGTTGTAAGCGAGAAACGTTTCGTCCACGAGGTCTGCGAGAGTGGTCTGCGGCGTGATCGGCTGCGGGTCGATACGCTTTCCATGTAAAAACTTGCTTCTCTTTTTAGCCATTCCCTTCCCTCTTTTCGCTTCTCTTCTTTCAACGCCCTGAGTCGTCCGGGCTGAAGGCGGCGCTGCTGCTTCTGGTACCGGTCGCTGCGGCGCTCCTACACCATGCGGCCCAGGGTCAGGGGCGCGCGAAGCGGCCTCTCTCCAGGACGCGCGGAGAGTCAGGCTGCGGGGCGCACCGCTTCGCTTCTCTCAGGCGAAACCGGCCCCGAAGAGACTTCGATCCTGCGTCTGATTGGAGATTAGCCTCGCGTGCCCTCCGGTCCAATAATCTCAGAAACGATACTGGTAACGAACGGTCGCGCTCCGGCCCGGCCCGTCAATCCCCCAGCTCAGGCCCCTATAGCTGTGGTCAAAGATGTTCTCGAAGTCCAGGAGCAATTCATTATTCTCGTTGAAACGAAAACCACCGCGCAGGTTGAAGAGCCCATAGCCCGGAATATAGGTGAAGAGGGGCGCTGCCGTCGCGCTGCCGAGCACACGGTTCTGTACCTGTGCGAGCGTCTCGCCTGTGGCGAGCAGCACGTCGTCGCCCGTGCCGAAGACGGCGTCCGCGCCTGGGCCCGTCAAACCGCGCACGCGAGCGCCGTTGTTAAAGAAGTTGGCGATGTTGGAGCGCGAGCGCGTCGCGCCTATGCGCCGGTCTGCCAGATCGAGCGAAGAGAGACGCGACTGCCTGTCGGCCAGGGTCGAGTAAGCCTCTATCCAGTAGCGCCCGCCCGTCGGCTGGTAACGCATCCGCAGGAAGACGTTCGCGGGCGGCGTGCCGCCTTCTATGTTCGGCGCGAGGCCGGTCGCCCTGTCCTCCGCGCGTATGTAGGTGAAGTTGCCGCCGAAAGTCCAGCGGCTGGTGAGGCGAAAGTCCAGCGTGTACTCCAACCCCATCAGTCGCGCGTCGGAGAAATTGGCGCGCACCAGAACCGGCTGGCTCAAAGCGAGCGGCACGAAGACCACGCCGTTAGGCAGCTGGTTGACTATGGGCTGGTCGCCCAGGAATCGGCCCACCGCGCCGGGCGGCAGGATGAGCGCCTGCTTGGTGATCGCGCGGTTGATGTCGATCAGGAAGGCGGTCAAGTCCGTATCGAAGCGGCGGCGACGATAACGAAAGCCCAGATCGAAGTTATTGCTGGTCTCGGACGCCTGGCGCGCGACCGCGAGGCCGGTCGTCAGGGCATCCCGGCCCGCCGTGCTGCCTATAGTGCCGCCGAGGAGCGAAGCGCTCGTGAAATCAACCTCGAAGCCGTCGCCCGTCAAACCGAGCGTGCCCAGGTCTGTGATGTTCGGCGCGCGAAAGCCACGGCTGTAATTAAAGACTATGGAAAAGTTTTCTACGGGTGCGGCCATCACGCCGAAGCGGCCAGAAAAATCGTCTACGCGCAGGCTGTCGTCCGGAAAGAGCGTTGTGCCGCCGACCAGGGGGCTGTTTGCCGCCCTGGATCGATACGAGGCGACGTTATAGCGCAGCGCCCCGCTCAGTCGCAGCCTTCCGGGCACGACATCGTAAACGTCCTGCACATAAACTCCGCCCAGGATGTAGCGCGCCTCGTCCGGCACGCGCGGGCGCGACGGCGTAACGCGGCTCGTCACGGGGTTGAACGTGTAGGCGGGCGCGTTCACCCTTTCGTGATAGAGGTCTCCGCCGAGCAGAAAAGTATGATCGTGCGAGAGCTGCTTATCGACGAAGAAGTTGAAGCCGAAGGCGTTCGTGCGCTCGTACTGGTGCGTGATGTTGGCAAGCGGGTTGCCCTGCCCGCCCTGGTTGACGCGCTCCTCGCGCTGCCCGTTGTAGGAGAAGGTGAACTGGGCGTTGTCGAAGAAGCCCAGCTTCTGTTTGACGAGGCGCGCGTAGAAGAGGTCTGCCATCAGGTTGCGCAGGTCTGCG
>DASQYE010000532.1:0-4089 GCA_035639355.1 Pyrinomonadaceae bacterium | reverse complement strand
TTCTTATTTTGGGTGGCACTATCGCAGGCCTGCTATACAGCAGGAGATAGAATAGTGGTTCAGTTTGAAACAAGACTCACCACAGAGACGCAAAGAGGCCGTAGAGAAGGCGGGGTGTTGAGAGGCTCTCATATCGCCCCTTCTAGGAATACTGCGCAAGACAACTTCTCAAATTAATCAACGTGCGAGGTTAAGCTTCGTTCGCTTCAAAATCCATTGTGTCCATGTCGTCGTCACTTACTTCAGCCTTGCTGAGCAGTTATCATGGACTGCGCTTCCATGTCGCCATGCCGTGCAAACAGCTCCTCCGGGCCCGAGACAGCTTTCCTTTCATCATTCTCTGTAACAATGAAGATGGGAACTCCTACGATACCAGGTCAATGCGGACTTGGCGTAAAGTTGGCGTAGTAACGAGCCGATAATTGCTGAGGTTAGCTATGCTTTGACGGCTGACAGATGGTTAAATTCACGGCAATTCTTACTACGTCCTTGTTAAGCTGAGGTGGTGGAGCGGACTCGAAAACCGTAGTGGGTGAAAGCCCACCGTGGGTTTCGAGTCCCACCCTCTCCGCCACTGCTTCCTTCAAGTTCGACCATTTATAAAATTGGCGCTTTCGCCGCCCCGCCTAAGAATCTTCAGGTGGCTGACTGCTCCGCTAAAGTGATAAGCAGTCAGGTGGATTAAATATTGACATGGCGCAAGTGAGACTATAATATGCGCCACCTTAATATATTGGGTCGTTGAGGTTCGAGAATGTCTCACCAGAACCAAAGCCCAGAGCACCTCGCAGATCCGCTTAGCCTTTCCCTACTACATGCAGCCTTCAGGTTGGCGAACGATGAGTTTCGTCGCCGCGTAGACGGACATCCGCCAGGGGGCGGAAAGAATAGACGGGCGGGCGTTCGCGGGGAAGCCGCGCGCCTTACGGCTGCCCTCAAGCGTTATGTCAAAAGTCTGGACTTTGAGAGTCTCGATCAACTGCGCGCCCGGTTGGCGGGCAACCTGCTTCTGGAGTTAGACCGGACGATGGCCGCGCCCGGCAGTCCGCCCGGAGCGCCGCTGAACGAAGCGCTGATACCTGTGGAGCCGGAGCGGACGCCACCGCACAAGGCGCGCAGGGTGGGTCTGGTTTCGCTGCCATGGATGTCGCCCGCCATGCCGTCGATCCAACTGGCGACGCTCGCTTCCGCGCTAGAGCGGGAAGGTATCGCGTCGGACGTTCACGAACTCTACGTGGACTACGCGGCACGAATCGGTCTCAATCTCTACAATAACCTCTGCAACCTGCTCGGTTATGTGCCGGAGTGGGTCTTCTCCCGGCACTACTACGGGCCTGAGCAGGGCGACGACCTGTCGGAGATGCTCCGCCAACCGCTGGAGGAAATCGAGTCGCCCAAGTACGCAAGCTTGATTCTGGAGGCGCTTGAGCCGGTCACGCGAAACTATCTCGACGCCATGATCGAGGATGTCGATTGGTCGCAGTACGACATTATCGGGTGCTCGCTCACCATTTCGCAGCTCGGAGCGTCGATGGCGTTCGCCCGACGGGTCAAGCTGCGTCATCCCGGTGTGAAGGTCATCTTCGGCGGGTCGCAGTGCGCGGGGCCGATGGGCAGGGCTATCCTTCGCATTTGTCCCTATGTGGATGTCGTAGTGCATGTCGAGGGAGAGTTGGTGATGGGCGAACTGGTGAACCGGTTGCGGCGAGGCGAGACGGTGGAAGGGATGCCGGGGGTGAGTTGCCGGAGAGCGGATGGCGCGGTCGTGAGCGGCGACCCAGGCGGCCTCTACCGCCCGGAGGCGGAGCGCCTCCCGCTGTGTTACGACGCGTACTTCCGACGGCTCATCCGTCTCGGCCTGACGGAGAAGATGAGACCCTGGCTACCCTTTGAGGGCAGTCGCGGCTGTTGGTACGGCCAGAAGGTGCAATGCACTTTCTGTGGGCTGCACGAGATCATGGAGTTCCGCGCCTGGCAGTCTGACGCAGTGCTCGCGGAACTCGAACGGCTGTACGCTCGCTACGGGATAGGAAGGTTCTACGCGATGGATCTTATTCTGCCACGCGAATACCTTAGCACCTTCCTGCCCGAAGTCGTCAGGCTGGGACACAGCTGGCTGTTCTTCTGGGAGATCAAGTCGAACGTGCGCCGGGAGGAGTTGGAGGTGCTCGCCGCAGCCGGCGTCAATTGGGTTCAGCCGGGCGTCGAGAGCCTCGACACGGATCTGCTGCGCCTGATGAAGAAGGGCGTGTCGGCCTTGCAGAACATCCTGCTGCTCAAGTGGTGCGAGGAGTTGTCGATCTTCTGCGGCTGGAATCTGCTCTTCGGTCTGCCCGGCGAGACGGTGCAAGCTTACGAGCGGATGAACCAAATCATTCCGAAGCTCTATCACCTGACGCCTCCTTCGGGCGGCGGCCAGTTCCAATTGCACCGCTTCAGCCCCTACTTCGACCGCCCGGAGGAGTTCGGGATTCGTTGGACGGGCGCACACCCGATGTTCAAGCTCGCATTCCCCATCCCGCATGAAGAGCTGGACGAGCTTGTCTACCTTCACGAATTCGTTCTCGACCCGGATGCGCAGAAGGTCGATCACACTGCGACGGAAGAGGCCATGCGGGAATGGCGGCAGGCTCACGAGCGGGGGGCGTCTCTGCGTATCAATGTCAGCGCGGATGGTTCGAGCCGGATAGAGGACACGCGCCGGGGTGACTCGCTCCGGCAGGTCTACCACCTGAGCGCCGCCGAGACGACGCTTTATTTATTCCTCGATGCAGGGGTCAAAGAGACGGCGGTCGGAGACGCCTTCCTACGTGCTCATCCAGAGGATGCTGAGGTGCTGGGCGGTACGCTCGGCGTGAGTTCGGTCGTGCGTAAATGGCTGGAGGCTGATCTTGCCCTTGCCGTTGACGGTCGAGTCGTGTCGCTAGCTCTGCATCCAGTGAGAGCGACAGCAAATCCGGCTAACATTTCCCGGCAGACGATAGACGCTGTCCTACAGGCCGGGAAGTTAGCTGAGGCCTAAACCGTATTGCCAAATAACCGGCAACGAGACTGAAGAGGAGACGCTTATGGCCACCACGAAGAAGGCAACAAAGAAGACAACGAAGAAGACAACGAAGAAGGCAACGAAGAAGAAATCCACAAAGAAGCCAGCCGCGAAGAGGGCGGTAGCAAAGGCGGACGCCAACACCGAACAGATAATGCTGGAGGCCATTGCAGAGCTGCGCAACAACCCGGAGAAGTACAGAGAGTTGAGGAAGGCGCTCAAGGGAGCGAAAACGGATAAGGCTCGCGTCAAACATTTCATCCAGTACGCGACCAGAGAGAGAGACCTCGCGGCGCTCCTCCCCCCGACAATAAGCCCTGATCCGGGGGAAGAGCGTCGTAGATGGACAACGGTCACAATCACGACCATCATCGTCATCTGATGCGTAGTGATCCCGTCGCAGTCCGCGAGATACCTCATCCGCACAGGGTCGCACAGCCGATGCCGTTCGTGGAATCCGACGGGTGGTTCGCGTGCGGCGCTCCGGCCCGCGAGGCTCAGGGCTGGAAGCTGTACGTTCCGCTGACCCTCCTGAATGCCGCCGAGATAGTCGAGCGGCTCGTGCCGGTCGTGCAAAGGTACGGTCTTCACTTCAAGTACATCAAGAACATTCACCTGTTGCACAAGCTGAACGCGGGAGTGTTCGGCTACACGCAAATCGGCAAATGCTTCGTGATTTACTTGCCCGAACCCGACGCCGCCTTCATCGCCGAGCTGAAACACGCCCTCGTGCCCTACCGCGACCAGTGCCCTGCCGTGCCGTGTGCCTTACCTTTCGGCGACGACCTGCCGCTGTATTACCGCTACGGTTCCTACCAGGGCAGCCGCATCGAGGTTGGCGGCACCGAGTTCGAGGACGATCGCTGCGACGCCCGTCGCGCGGTTCCGGCGGGCGTTGACGACCTGCTCGCGCCCTACGTCACCTCGATACCGGAAGACGCCGAGGTTCGGTCGTTTCTGCTTCGCTATCCCGCGTATGAAGCTATCGTGCAGCAAGGAAAATGCGGTGTGTTCCGGGCGCTGAATCTTGAGAGCGAGGTCTT
>DASQYE010000531.1:0-2722 GCA_035639355.1 Pyrinomonadaceae bacterium | reverse complement strand
ATGGAACGAGCATGGATTCGGGGTGCGCTGTGCCGGATTTGGATGCGGCCCAGTGCGCCGCCGAATTTCTGGCCGAGCTGCCGCGACTGCGCGAAGTCCTGGCGACCGACGTTGAGGCCGCTTACGAGGGCGACCCGGCGGCCACCTCCAAGGACGAGATCATCTTCAGCTACCCGAGCATCTATGCCGTGATGGTCTATCGCCTCGCCCACGAGCTTTACAGGATGAAAGTCCCGCTCATCCCGCGCATCATGACCGAGCACGCGCACCATCGCACGGGCATAGACATTCACCCAGGCACGCGCATAGGCGCGCGATTCTTCATAGACCACGGCACGGGCGTCGTCATCGGCGGCACGGCCGTCATCGGCAACAACGTCAAGCTCTACCAGGGCGTAACCCTCGGCGCGTTCTCTTTCGATAAGGACGCTACGGGGCAGCTCGTGCGTAATACCAAACGGCATCCGACCATTGAGGACGACGTGGTGATTTACGCCGGCGCGACCATCCTGGGCGGCGAGACCGTGATCGGACGCGGCAGCGTGATCGGCGGTAACGTCTGGCTCACGCACTCCGTTCCGCCGGGCACGCGCGTCGTGCAGGAATCACCCAACCTGCGCATCATAACCGTCGATCAGGCAGCCGTATCTTGAAAAGGATTGGCGACCCTTTCCTCCGCCTGTTTCATCGACCTGTCCGGCTCACCTCATCAGGAACGGCAACAGCGCCAGCCCGAACAAGAGGATAAAAGCGATGACGGCCGAGACCAGCGTGTAGATCAGAATGTTTTGCGTGTTGGACTTTCCGCTCTTGCCGTTATATGTGTTTGCGCAGCTACCGCATTTGACGTGGCTTAGCATCTTTGGGCCCAGCAGCCCGCCCCACCAGGTAAACTTCACCTGCGCCGGGTCGGGCGCGCCGCATTTCGGACAGGGAACATACTGGCTCATACGCTTTCTCCTCTTTTTTCGGGGTCGAGCGGGAAGCTAAAAGGCTCGGTCACGGCGCAATATACCATTCTTTTACGTCCCTGGAACCGGCGGTTTTTCCAGCGAGTCATCGGCTCCGGGCGCTCTTGCGGCCACCGGCACGGGGCCAGCGCCGGTTACAGGAAGCGAGCGCCCATTAGGTCTTTCTCTCCTGTACAAAGGAAGCGAGCTTGCGAGCTTGATCGCCCTGGCCTGTAACTTTCCGGGAACCCCCCGCCTTTTAAGGCGTTGGGGGTTTCAGTTATTAAAGGGCCGGGTTTAACAAGGTTGGCACGACAAAGGAGATGCTTAGGATGAGCACCCTCGCAAAAAGCATTCTGCTCTTCTCTCTGAACTGGCTCGACGCGCAGTTGACGCTTCTTTGGGTGCGCGCGAACCTGGCGACCGAAGGCAACGGCCTGATGGCCTGGCTGTTGGAGATGAGCGAGGCGCATTTTCTCTATGCCAAGCTCGGGATGGGCGCGTTCGCCGCCTACGTGCTCTACCGCTACGCGCACCGACCGCTGGCTCGTCACGGCATGAAGCTGGCGCTCTATATCTATGTGGCGCTGATGTTTGTGCACGCGGCGACCGGCATGTCGGCGCTCGGCTATGACGCGCCGCAAAAAGTAGTCGCCTTTATAGATAGCCTGCCGAGCGCCGTGCTCGGCATCCTCTCCTGAGTCATAAGTCCACAGAGAGAGAGCGCCTTTGGATGCCCGCCGGGCGCTCTCTGAAAGCCTGCTCCTTAAACGGGATGGATTCGCCTCGCCCCGCTCGCGCAGGTTGAAGTCGGCGCGAGGCTCTCTCATGGAAAGCCGCGCGTTCTGCCGTCTGTTGCCCACCCGCCCGCTACACCTAACTCCTTCCGGCGCTTTTTGTTAAGACCCGCACCAGAGGACGCAGAGGGCTAAGCGCTTGTCGCGGCGGCGCGCGCGGGATTAGATTATCCCTGTAATTTCGAGGGCGAAAGATAATGAAACCGCATGGGCGGCTAAACGTAACAGTTAAGGGGGGCGCAAACGCTAGCCCGCGCGCGCGCATCTTAAAGTTTGTTGCCAAAGAGCGCTCGTAAATTGAAAGATAGAGAAGAAATCCATGTATAAACTCTCCGCACGCCAGATTTTGCTGATAGCGTTGCTGTCAGCCGTCTTTGCCGCCGTCTCGGTCGCTTGTATAGACCGTTTCAGCAGCCGCTTTCAACCCAATACTTCGGCCTTTACGGAGGCCGCGCCGGCGGGCGTCACTGACCCGAGCCTTGCGACCGACGAACAAAACAACGTCGAAGTCTATCGCGCCATCTCGCCCGGCGTCGCCTTTATCACCTCGACCACGATGCAACAGGGCTTCTTCGGCGATGTCGAAGAGGGGCAGGGCTCCGGCTCCGGCTCTGTGATCGACGACCAGGGCCGCATCCTGACGAATTACCACGTCATAGAAGGCGCGCAGCGGCTCTCTGTCAGTCTCGGCGGGGATAAGAAATACCCCGCGCGCGTTGTCGGCGGCGATCCGGATACGGACCTGGCCGTGATACAGATAGAAGCGCCGCGCGAACAATTGACCGTCGTGCCGCTGGGCGATTCGGACAAGCTCGTCGTCGGCCAGAAAGTATTGGCTATAGGCAATCCGTTCGGCCTCGACCGCACACTGACGACCGGCGTCATATCGGGCCTGCAACGCCCGATCAGGGCGCGCAACAATCGCCCGATTGAGGGCGCGGTGCAGACGGATGCTTCAATTAATCCGGGCAATTC
>DASQYE010000530.1:0-2610 GCA_035639355.1 Pyrinomonadaceae bacterium | reverse complement strand
AACTACAGGCTGTCGCCGGCGAGCCGTTACAGGGGGCGGGCGACCGACGGCAAAGACCCTGGCTGCGATTTCGATGCGCTGAACGCCGCGTTAAAAGGGGCGTGATTTTTAGACGACAGGCGAACCAATTATGCTACACTTGATCTCGCCGGTGGTCAGCCGGTTCATCTGGCTCAACCTCCGAGCCGAATCCACGATCCAGTTATAAGGAGCATTTACAAATATTATGGCCCTACCGCAAGGAGTCATGGACTCTCTCAATGAGAACGCCGAGCGCGCAGGCGTGGAACAGCCCAAAACGGGCGACGACCTCTTCCAGATGGGCGTGCTCGATAGCTTTGCGCTCGTAGACTTCGTCACCCTCCTCGAAGAGCAGTGTGGTATCAAAGTCCCGGACGCGGACGTTAACCCGGCCAATTTTCAGACCATCGAAGCCATAGAGAAGTACGTGGCGAGAAGCAAAGGTTAAGCAGCGGTGAAAGCTTTTATCACAGGTTCGGGCGCGAGTCTTCCCGAAAGGGTGGTCTCCAACGAGGAGATCGCCGAACGCCTTGGACTCGACCCGGCGCAGATTTACAAATCCTCCGGCATACGAAGTCGCCGCTGGGCCGAGCCCGGCACGACCACAAGCTCGCTTGCAGCCTCGGCCCTCAGTCATGCTTTGGAAGACGCGGGCCTCGCGGCGGCCGACATAGACTACCTGCTTTTTGGAACGATGACGCCCGACCGCTTTATTCCCGGCAGCGCTCCCGCCGTGCAAAGGAGGCTGGCCTTAGGCGAGATTCCCTGCCTGGACATTCGCGGGACGTGCTGCAACGCGCTCTACGGTCTGCAACTGGCGCGCGCCCTTGTCCTGGCGGGCGCGGCGCGCAGGGTGGCGATCTGCCTGGCCGAGGTTCAGTCCGCATGGCTTGACCTCACGGCGGCCTCCGGCACGACCTCCATGCTTTTCGGCGACGGCGCATCCGCGCTCGTCGTCTCGGCCGAAGAGAATGCGGGCGCGCTTGAAATACAGGACATATTGCTCGCCACCGACGGCGCTTATATAGACGATCTCGGCGTGCGCTGTCCGGGGACGGAATTCGGCACGACGCGCTCGCACGACGCGGGCGAATACGACGCGGATTACTCTGCGCGCATGGTGGGCCAATCCGTGATCCTTCACGCCTCGCGCAAGATCGCGGCCGCCAGCCAGGCGGTGCTTGAACGCAACTCCCTCACTATCGCCGACGTGCGTTGGATGGTTCCCCACCAGGCCAACGCCAACCTGCTGGCACAGGTGGCACGCAGCCTGCGCTTTCCCACGGAAGGCGGAGGCGTCGTCACCGTGCTGGAGGAGACAGGCAATACTTCGTCTGCCTCTATGGGCATCGCGCTCGACACGCTGCGTCGCGCGCGCCGCATCGAGGGGGGCGACTATCTTTTACTGCCAGCCTTCGGCGCAGGCTTTACCTGGGGCGCGGGACTCTGCCGCGCACGAAGCTAGCTAAAGCCGCGTCGGGCGCGCGCCGCACCGCACAGAAGGGAACCACCCAATGTACATCCTCGGCATCTCCGCTTATTACCACGACTCTGCTGCCTGCCTGGTGCGCGACGGCGAGATCGTGGCCGCCGCTCAGGAAGAGCGTTTCTCGCGTAAAAAGCATGACCATCGCTACCCTGCGTCGGCCGTCGATTTTTGCCTCCGCCATGCGGGAATCACGCCCGAAGAGGTGGACTTGGTCGCCTTCTATGACAAGCCGCTGCTCAAATTCGAGCGACTGCTGGAGACCTATCTGGACTTCGCCCCGAGCGGAATCCGTTCGTTCATGATGGCGATGCCGCTCTGGCTGCGCGAGAAAATCTGGACGCGCGAGCAAGTTGCCAAACAGAGCGATTACAAGGGCAAGGTGCTCTTTACGGAGCATCACGAATCGCATGCCGCGAGTGCTTTTTTCCCGTCTCCGTTTGAATCGGCGGCCGTGCTGACGATGGACGGCGTCGGAGAGTGGGCGACGAGCAGCTACGGGTTCGGGCGCGGAAACGAGCTGCACCTTTTAGGCGAGCTGCACTTCCCGCACTCGCTCGGGCTGCTCTATTCGGCCTTCACCTACTACACGGGCTTCAAGGTCAATTCGGGCGAGTACAAGGTGATGGGCCTTGCCCCTTACGGCGAGCCCCGCTTTGTGCAGACCATCCTGGACGAGGTGGTCGATCTGCGCGAGGACGGCTCGCTTCGCCTCAACATGAAATATTTCAACTTCTGCCAGGGGTTGACGATGACCAACGGGGCCTTCGACAAGCTCTTCGGCGGCCCCGCGCGCAAGCCCGAGGGCGAGTTGACGCAGAGAGAGATGGATCTGGCGCGATCCGTTCAGGAAGTGACCGAGTTGGCGATGATGCGTATGGCCGGGCACGTTCACCGCGAGACGGGCGAGAAGAATTTGTGTCTCGCCGGCGGCGTCGCCCTCAACTGCGTAGGCAACGGGCGCATCCTCCGCGAAGGGCCGTTCGAGAACGTCTGGATTCAACCGGCGGCGGGCGATGCCGGTGGCGCACTCGGCGCGGCGCTCTCGGTCTGGTATCAATATCTCGGCAACGAACGCGACACGGCGCAAGTCTGTCGCGGTC
>DASQYE010000529.1:0-2599 GCA_035639355.1 Pyrinomonadaceae bacterium | reverse complement strand
ACTTGCCGACATTCGGGCGGCCAATGATAGCCAGCCGAATCTCGCGCGCCGCGCCCTCGCTTTCTTCCACCTCCGCGAATTCTTCGAGCCCTTCCGTCAGCGAATCGAGCAGGTCTCCGAGGCCGTTGCCGTGTTCGGCCGAGACCGGGAATACCTCTGCGAAGCCGAAGCGGTGGAACTCGCCCGCTTCCGTTTCAAGCCGCTCGGCATCCGCCTTGTTGGCAGCGACGAGCACACGCTTGCCCGTCAGGCGCAGAAGTCTCGCCAGCTCTTCATCGAGCGGCGTCACTCCTTTGCGCACATCCACGACCCAAAGAAGCGCCGCCGCATCCTCAATGGCGGCCGCCGCCTGCTTCAAGATATTGGACGGGATCACAGCATCGTCGTCGGGAACGATGCCGCCCGTATCGACCAGCGCGAACCGGCGGCCATTCCACTCGCTCTCTCCGTAGATGCGGTCGCGCGTAATGCCGGGCTCGTCTCCGACGATCGAGCGGCGCTCGCCCGTCAGGCGATTAAAGAGCGTGGACTTGCCCACGTTCGGGCGGCCTACGACGGCAATGAGCGGCAGAGCACGTCGCGTCGCGTCAACGCGGGTGCGCCCCTCCGCATCGCTTACCCCCGCATCCGACACCTGTTCCGTTCGATCAATACCTTCCGGCATCATAAGCTTCCCGCATCCAAAATATTGTGTGAGCAAGACAAGGCAGGGATTAAATGAATCCCCCGGCTCTTTTGCCTATCGAGTGTAACGCGCGATGAGAACAGCCCGCAAGGATGAAGCTCGCTCAAAAGCCCCTTGGACGCGCGTCGCCCTTCTCTCGCGAGAAAGACTATTGCGCCGGAGCGTCAAAATCGCTTACCCTTCGATACGCCTCATTCCGATCGGCTCGTCGAGAGCGAAGCGAGTGAAGCCCGGAGACTATTGCTATGTCGAATTGGCTGAAGGCCATCCTTATCATAAGCCTCTGCTTCGTCCTGCTCATCATCGGCGCGGTCGGACTGGGCGCTTACTGGTGGACTAAAAACAAAGACGAGTTGATGAAGAGCGCTGAAAGTGCGCGGGCCGATGGCGTGGAATTCGGCCGCAAGACTGACAACCAGGGGTGCTTATCCGAAGTGCTGCGGCGTCACAGGGAGCATCACGGGTTCGGCGACTCGATTGTAAACAACCTGTTCCTGACCGGTTGTCTTGAGGCGAGCCGCCCGACCGCAGGCTTTTGCGACGATGTGCCCAAATCAACGGAGATAATCGAAAGCGCGCGCTGGGGCATCAGAAAATGTACGGAAGAGAAACTGTCCGATAGCTACTGCGGTCAGCTCTTCTCGCAAGTCCAGAGGTATTGCGATTCGCACAGAGAAGAGTCCAGGTGAGGCTTAACGGGCGAGGCGTACCTGGGCCTACGATCGATCGCGCCGAGCGCCCGTCGCCAGAGTCGTCGCCTTGACTCTCCTTCCATCCGTTCGCACAGGAGCCTAGAATCATGCATTGGCCCAGCTTCGATCCGAGAGCATGGTTGAAGAGGTCTTTGGAGAAGCCCGCCACCGATAGTACCTCCACCCGAATTGAAGGCGAAGCAACGGAGCCGGTTTCGCATGCTTCGCATCTTGCGCTCGGAAGGCGGGGTGAAGCTCTCGCCGCCTCTCATCTGGAACAATGCGGCTATCGTCTGGTGGCTTCCAACTTCCTGCTGCCGGTCGGACGCAACATGCGCGGCGCGATTCTTCACGCCGAGATAGACATCGTCGCCTACGATGGGCCCACGCTCTGCTTTGTCGAGGTCAAGACGCGTGCTTCCGATTGGTTCGCCCCGCCCGAGGCCAATGTTGACCTGCGCAAGCAAAGACAGGTCGCCCGCGCCGCGCGCGCATATAGACGCCTGATGGGATTGACACACGCGCCCTACCGTTACGATGTAGTCAGCGTCGTTCTGCCCCAAGGGGAAGTGACCGAGGCGGCGCTGCCAACGCGTCTTGAATTGCTCAGGAATTTCTGGACCGACGATAGATTTCGCAAGCGCCGCTGGGCCGACGCCCCTTACGATCTTTAACCCGGCGACCCCTACGATCTTCAAAAGGATTTGCGGCCCCGGCGCGCGGCTCGTCTTCGGGCAGGGGCGCTTGACAAGAAAAGCTGAATCTGTAGAATCTCTAATCACGCGAGCGGGAGTAACTCAGTGGTAGAGTGCGACCTTGCCAAGGTCGAAGTCGCGAGTTCAAATCTCGTCTCCCGCTCCAAACATTTCAGGCGCACAGGATTGAAGCGGCGCGCATGGAAACAACCTGTTTCCCCGCGCCGCTTCGATTCATAAGCCCGAGCATCAGCACTCAACAGGATCGCGCGCGAGCCCTACTCCCTCGGCCCGGCGGCAAGGCCCGTTGATGCCCTCCGCCAGCGCCTGTATAATGCCCACAGCACCAGCAGCAGGGGCGGCGTAGCCAAGTGGTAAGGCAGAGGTCTGCAAAACCTTTATTCATCGGTTCGATTCCGATCGCCGCCTCCAATAGAATCAATAATTTATGGGCACAACACCTGTGCCCTTTTTAATTTTGTATGCGAAATGTATGCGAACTTCCTAGGAAATTTATTCATCTCATA
>DASQYE010000528.1:0-6692 GCA_035639355.1 Pyrinomonadaceae bacterium | reverse complement strand
TAACCCACTATGCGACCGATCTCCGCCTCGTCCACGTAAGCGCCGTGAACGCGCACCAGCCTGGACGTGCCCGGCGGCAGGAACAACATATCGCCGCGACCGAGCAGCTGTTCCGCCCCGTTCGCGTCGATGATCGTGCGCGAATCGACCTTCGACGAGACCCTGAAGGAGATGCGCGAGGGGAAGTTGGCTTTAATCAGCCCGGTGATAACGTCCACCGATGGACGCTGCGTGGCGAGAACCAAGTGAATGCCTACGGCGCGCGCCATCTGTGCGAGGCGCGTGATCGATTCCTCGACCTCGTGGCCGGAGACCATCATCAGGTCAGCCAACTCGTCGATGATGATGACGATGTAGGGCAGAGGCTTATGCGGCACGCCCGCCTCCGTATAATCCTTGACCAGGTTGCGGCGCATCACTTCCGTGTTGAAGCCGTCAATATTACGCACGCCCCAACCGGCCAACTCCTTGTAGCGACGCTCCATCTCGGAGACAGCCCACTTCAGGGAGATCGCGGCGCGCTTAGGGTCTGTGATGATGGGCGTCGCCAGATGCGGGATGCCGTCGTAGAGGCCAAGCTCCAAACGCTTAGGGTCCACGAGAATGAACTTCACTTCGTCGGGCCGCGCCTTATAAAGGATGGAGACGATCAGCGAATTGACGCCGACGGATTTGCCTGCCCCGGTCGCGCCCGCTATCAGCAGGTGCGGCATCTTGGCCAGATCGGCGACGTAGTTCAGGCCATCGATCGTCTTGCCGAGTGCGATGGTCAGCTTCGAGGCGGACTCTATGAACTGGCGCGATTCGAGCACTTCGCGCAGGTGAATCGTTTCGCGCTGCGGGTTAGGCACTTCGATTCCGACGTGCGGCTTGCCCGGCATACGGTCTATGCGTATGGATTCCGCCTTGAGCGCCAGACAGAGATCGTCCACCAGACCCGTGACGCGCGAATACTTCACGCCCGGATCAGGCTTGAACTCGTAGGTGGTGACGACAGGCCCCGGACAGATGTGCTTGATCTGGCCTGTGACGTTGAACTCCTTGCATTTTTCGGCGAGCCGGGTCGCAAGCTGTAGCAGCTCTTCGTCGGCCTGTTCGCTATGCGGCGGCGGCGCATTCAGAAATTCCACGTCCGGCATCTTGTAATCGGTGATTGCAGGCGTGTGCGAAGCGCGCGGCTTGCGATCGGGCGCGGCGGGCAGCGCCGTCGCCTCACTGGAATCCATCTCCGAACGCACGACCGAAGCGGTTCTGACCATCTCTTCAACTTCCGCCGCCTCGTCGCCGGTGGTCGTCCTCGTGGCGGCCCTACGGGCGGAAACAGCTGCGGCGGCCGCAGCACGCGCCTGCCTGCCGGGCGATAGCTGTTCGTCAACTATCGCGCGTTCAGCTCGCGCCTGTATGGTCGATGGCACGCCGGTCGTCGCTGCGGCCGCCGCAGCCACTTCCATCTCTGCCGTCAAACCCTGGCCGAGCGTCTGCGCGGAGAGCGCAGTAGTAGTAGTAGTAGTAGTGGCGGTGGCGGCAGCGGTCGAACGCTTGATCGCCGACGCGGCTGAAATACTCTCTCCGGCCGAGTCGTCGGCCAGCGCGTCCGTGTCGCGCATGAAATCGGCGACGCGGTCGGCGGCCGTTCTGACGTTCGTCTCCGCCCTGACAATGCGCGCCTCTTCTCTCTCCGCCGCTCGCGCTCTGCGCGCCTCCGAACGCTCAAGAGCCCGCTCGCGCCGTTCCAACCGCCATGCTTTGAAGCGTTCGGGAATATTGCGGAACAGAGTAAAGCGCTCGCCCTGAACGGCCGCCACGATCCGCTCGTAGGCGCGAACGAAAGAGAAGTTAGTGGCGAGCAGCAAGCCCACGGCCGCGACCGCCGCCAGAAGAATACCAGCGCCGACGGGGTTCAAGCCGCTGACCGCGACCTGCATGATGAGCGCGCCCGCCAGACCTCCCGCCGGGACGCTCGCGTCAAACAGAGGACGCGTGATGAAGAGCGCGAACAGGGCCGCAGCCGCCAGCACGAGCGTCAGGAGGCCGACGATGCGCGACAGCGGCGCGTGAATGCGCCGTGTACGAAAGCGCCGCCAGGCGGCGGCAAACAGCAGTAGAGGCAGGAGCGGAGCGGCCAGGCCCACGGCCTGAAAGAGCCCGGCCGCGACGTTCGCTCCGACCGCGCCGATGAGATTGCGCGTCTCTGTCTGCCCGGCAGAGTTCCAGGACGGGTCGTTCGGCTTGTACGAGAGCAGGCAGAGCGTCAAGAGCACGCCCAGGGCGAAAAGCGCTATCGCTATGATCTCGTTGCGTCGCGTGTTTCTGGGCGCTCCCGTACTGGTTGCCTGCGGCGCTGCTTTCGCACGCGCTTCCGATTGCGTAGTTGCCATGCTCCCTCCGGCCTTAGTCGCTCCTCTTGCTGGCGCGGACGCTTCTCTTGAAGCTCCGCAGCTCCAGCAGAACCTGAATTCACCCTCTATCTGCTCGCCGCATTTCGGACATTTCCACATAATCGTCGGCCTCGCGCCGCAGCCTCAATTTTCGCACTCTCTCACGCTGCGCGGCGCGAGAGCAGGTAAGCCTTTATGAAGTCGTCTATGTCGCCCGCGAGCACCGCGTCAACGTCGCCGCGCTCAAGCTTGGTGCGGGCGTCCTTGACGAGACGGTAGGGCGCGAGCACGTAGTTCCTGATCTGCGACCCGAACGAGATGTCCTGCTTGTTGGCTTCCAGCTCGGCCGTCTCGGCCCGTCTTTTTTCAAGCTCAAGCTCGTAGAGGCGCGAGCGCAAGACCTGCATCGCTACGGCCCGGTTCTGGTGCTGCGAGCGCTGGTTCTGACACTGGACGACTATCCCCGTAGGGATGTGCGTGATGCGCACGGCCGAGTCCGTAGTGTTGATGTGCTGGCCCCCTGCGCCCGTCGCGCGATAGGTGTCAACGCGCAAGTCCTTGTCGTTGATCTCGACCTCTATGTTCTCGTCTATCTCCGGGTAGACGAAAAGCGATGCGAAGGAGGTATGACGACGCGCCGCCTGATCGAAGGGCGAGATGCGTACCAGGCGATGCACGCCAGCCTCGGCCGCCAGCAGCCCGTAGGCATACTCGCCCTCGACCCTGAACGTGACGCTCTTGATGCCAGCCTCTTCGCCCGGCTGGTAATCCAGTATCTCTGCTTTGAAGCCGCGCTGCTCGGCCCACTTCAAGTACATGCGCAGCAGCATCTCGGCCCAGTCCTGAGACTCCGTGCCGCCCGCGCCGGGGTGAATCGTGCAGATGGCATTGAGCGCATCGTTCTCGCCGGCGAGCATCATCTCTGTCTCGGCCTGGCCCACTTCCTGCTCAAGCCTAGAGAGCAGCGTGCGCAGCTCTCGCAGCGACGCCTCATCTTCCTGTTCGGCAAATTCAAAGAGCACGCCCGCGTCCGCGACATGCGACTCAAACTGTTCCTGCCTGGTGATGATGCGCTCCAAACGGCTTCTGCGCTCCATAAGCTTCTGCGCCGCTTCCTGGTCGTTCCAGAAATCGGCGGCGGTCGCACGCGTCTCGATGCCCTGTAGCTCCGTGCGTTTGGCCGCTACATCAAAGAAACCTCCCGAGCTGTTCGACGCGACGGCGCAAGTCCTCGTAGGTTTCGCGTAAATCTTCTGTGGATACTGTTTCCATCATGCTTAATCTTCCCCTGACGAAATCTTTTCTACACTCTCAGCCGAGAAGCCGCGCCCTTTCTCTTTCTCAGCGAAGCACCGACCGTCAAAAGACTGAGCGCGGCGCACGCGCCGGCAAACAGATCGCCGTACCTTGTATAAAAAGTCTTCCCACGCGCGTCGCGCCCGACCGTCCATATTCTCAGGGCCGGCTCGAAGCCCTTCGTCTCGTCCGAGACCTCGCCGCGCTCGTCGATGCGCGCGGTGATGCCCGTGTTGGTGACGCGCAAGACCGGGCGACCGTTTTCCACCGCGCGAAAGACGGCGTTGGCCAGGTGCTGCCGCATCACGGGCGTCGGGCCCAGGTAACCGTCGTTCGAGATATTAATGAGCACGTCCGCTCCTTCGTCCGCGAACCTTCGAGCGATCGAAGGGAAGGCCGACTCGAAACAGATAAAGACGCCCGCGCGCGCCCGCCCCAGAGGCATCAAAGGGTACTCGGCTCCCGGCGTAAAATCTCCGACCATCGCCGGGATCAGACTAACTCCCGGCAGCCAGCGCGGCAGCGGCACGTACTCGCCAAACGGCAGCAGGCGAATCTTATCATACTGTGCGACGACGCGGCCCTCTTCATTTACCATCATCGCCGCATTGTAAGCCCCGTTGGCAGGAGCGGGCTCAAGCGAGTTGAAGAGCACGGCCGAGCGATTGCGGGCCGTGAAGGCTGCGACGGTTTCGCGAAACTCCGTGTCCCTGGCATAGGTGAAGTTCATGGGCGACTCGGGCCACACCACCACGCGCGGCATGTCGCGTCGCGCCAGCGAGAGCCTGCGCTTGCGTTCTTCGTCCTTGACGACAGCCACGCCGTCGTCCTCGATCGTCCCGTCTTCCCATGAGCGCAGCGCGTCCTCGCTCATACGCAGATGACGAGACATGAGCGCCTCCATCTCGGCCGTAGACTTGACGGGCTCCATGGGCACGTCTGGCTGCAAGGCGACGACTACCGTCCTGGGGCTCTCCTCCGAGGGCAACGCGCGCGGCCTGCCTGGGGCTAGCGAAAGCCAAAGGAGCACGCAGACGAGCAGCAGCGAAGCGGCGGCGAGCGCCAGCGAGCGCGCCCTTCTCTCCAGAACTGCGTAAGCCAGGGCCGCGTTGACCGTCAGGATCAAAAACCCTACGGCGTAAACTCCGCCCCAGCGCGCCGCTTGTATCAACGACGGATGATAGCTTTGCGAGTATCCGACGGCATTCCAGAGTTGGCCCGTAAGCCCTAGCCGCGCCCACTCCAACGCCGTCCAGACAAACGGCGCACAGAGCAGCGCAACGCTCCCCCAGCGCGACACCAGGCGGGCCATCAGGAGCGCGAACAGCGCGGGAAACAGCCCCACCACCAGCGCGCCCGGCGCGAGCAGCATATAAGCGAGCGGAGCGGGTAGGCCGCCGTAGCGCACCATCGCGTAGGTCAGCCAGTAGCAAGAGCCGAAGAAAAAGAGAGCGCCCGCCACGAGCCCGTAGCTGAAGGCCGGCGCGCTTTGCGGTCTGCGGGCGATGGCGATCAGCAGCGGCACGAGCGCCACCCAGGCGAGCGGCCACAGATTGAAGTCAGGAAAAGAGATGATGAGCAGGACGGCGGAGAGCGTCGCCAATCCCACCTCGGCGAGCGTCGGAGCACCCACGCGCGCGCTTTCGCGCCAGCGCGCCCGAAGTCGCCCACGGCCCGGCGCATCCAATGAGATCGCATCGCTCACGAGCGAGAGTTTAACAAAGAAGATGCGCCCACGTCATCGCCGTCGCTCACTCGCACGCCCTCGCCGCGACGACCATCCGTCCTGAGTAATCAGCGGGCCACCCTCTCTAAAAGTTTCCCACGCTTTGATGCAAACGACGCCCGAGGATGACGGAAAACGTCTAACGCAAAGTGGTAAAGGACAAAAAAAGTCACTCACGGAGTGACAAATTTCGTCGCCTGACGTGCTGCGGTCGTCGGCGGGCGTTGTTGGATTGTGGGACGCGACGCCTGGGGGAAGCGAGCGAGCGACGGTGCCGGGCCTTTAAAATAGGGCTGTAAACGCGGGAGAACCCGGTCATTTCTGACCGGGTTCGCATTTCGGGGGGATAAACTGAAGGATCGCTCGGCGGGCGGCTGGCGCAGCGGCAGGCGGCGCTCAGAGAAGTGATGGCGGCGGGGTCACGTTTCATCCGTGCTTGCCGACGATAGACAGAGCACTTCGCGTGCCACGGAAATTATTTTTCTGGAAAGGGCGGGCGATTAGATATAGAGGCGGGCCCAAAGAGGCGGGCGGTAACGGTTATGGACGAGCTGTCGGGGTTGAGGCGCGAAGCTTCCGAAGCCGCCTTGAGCGGGGAGCGATATGGCTAGCCGCCGGGGTCTTCTACGACGCGCACGTTCTTCAGCCTCGGGCCGCCCCTCGCTCGCAAACGCGTCGCCTCCGCCTCGGCTTCGTCGCGCGTGTAGCGCCCTATGAGAACCTGGAACGAATTGGCTGCTGCGGCTGCCGGCGTGCGCTGCGGCGTGCGCACATCCTTGTAGCCCGCGCGCTCCATAGATTGGGCCAGCGACCTTGCGGCTTCGCTCGACTTGAGGTCTTCTATGAGAAGAGCGTAGCGCCGCTGCTTATCTACGGGCGGTGGTGGTGGCGTGGCGGACGCGGCGCTCGCTGGCTGTTGAGGCGTGACGGCGTTTGAAGGCGTAGGCGCTTGGGGCCGAGCGCCATCCTCCTGTGCGATGGCGGGGGAGCGTCCCTGATCGGCCGTCCAGCGACCGACCATAATACCGAAGGCGAAGAAGATGGCGGCCAGCACGAGCGCGCTCAGGAGTATTACGGCGGGGCGACGCTCGTCGCGGCTGAACTCTTCGAGAGCCGAATGGCGGGCGTCTCGCTCTGCCTGAGACTCGTATTTGTCCGTTTCGGTTGACATCCTAGGCCCGCGCTCACCTCTGTGAAGCAATAGGCTTCGTCAAGATTATGAAGGAAGGGCTCGCCGGGTCGGGGCGACATCGAGCAGGTGTCCGCTGGCTCCCACGACGCGCACGCGCGAC
>DASQYE010000527.1:0-2216 GCA_035639355.1 Pyrinomonadaceae bacterium | reverse complement strand
CACGGTCGAAGACGGCCGCACGGCTTTGCGCGTCGCGGGCGACCCCTCGCATCCATTCACGCGCGGGTTCCTGTGTACGAAAGTCGCAAACTACGAACAGCGCACGCATAGCCCCGATCGCATACGTACGTGCCTGCGCCGCGCGGGAGCGAAGGGCCTGGGCCGCTTCGAGCCGATCACCTGGACTGAAGCGCTCGCGTTGATCGCGGCGCGCTTTAAGGCGCTCGCCTCTTCGAGCGAGGGAGCACAGACCATTCTGCCTTACAGCTATTGCGGGACGATGGGACTGGTTCAATCCCAGTCGATGGACAGGCGCTTCTTTCATCGTTTGGGCGCGTCGCAGCTTGATCGCACGATCTGCGCCTCGGCCGGCACTGCCGGCTACAGGGCGACCGTCGGCGCGACCATAGGGACGGACCCGGAGCGTTTCAGCGAGGCCCGGCTGATCTTGCTCTGGGGAACGAACACGATCACGGCCAATGTTCATCTGTGGCCGCAGGTGTTGGAGGCGCGCTCGCGCGGAGCGCGCGTCATCTGTATAGACCCGCGACGCACGCGCACCGCAGACCAGTGCGACGAGCACGTAGCGCTGCTTCCGGGCACGGACGCCGCGCTCGCGCTCGGACTGATGCACGTTATCTTTGCCGAAGGGTTGGAGGACAAAGATTACCTGGAGCGTTACTGCACGGGCGCTCGGGAGCTGCGCCGCCGGGCCGCAGAGTACGCGCCGGAGCGCGTCGCGCGGATTTGCGGCCTTGAGACGGACGCGATCATACGCCTCGCGCGCGAGTATGGAAGCGTGAAGCCGGCCGTGATTCGCATCAATTACGGCTTGCAGCGACACAAAGGCGGCGGCATGAGTGTGCGCACGCTCGCCTGCCTGCCTGCGGTCACGGGCGCATGGCGCGACCCTGCGGGCGGCATACTGCTCTCTACGAGCGGAACGTTTCCACTGAACTACGCCGCGCTCGAACGCCCTGACCTGATGCCCGAGCCCCGACCGCGTATGCTCAACATGTCGGCGCTCGGCGACATTTTGACGAAGCCGCTCGACCCGCCCGTACGCGCGCTCTACGTCTACAACTCGAACCCGGCGGCGGTCGCGCCCGATCAAGCGAGAGTGCTCGAAGGCTTGCGGCGCGAAGACCTCTTCACGGTCGTCCACGAACAGTTTATGACCGACACCTGCGATTACGCGGACATAATTCTGCCCGCCACTACTCAGCTTGAGCATTTCGATCTTCATAAAGCCTACGGACATCTTTACCTCGTCATCAACGAACGAGCCATAGAGCCGCTGCATGAGGCGCGCTCAAACTCGGATGTCTTCCGTGGGCTCGCCTCGCTGATGGGTTTTCGTGACGAATGCTTTGAGGACACGGATGAGGAGATGGCCCGCCAGGCCATCAATACATCTCATCCGGCGCTGCGGGGGATAACGCTTGAGGGATTGCGCGAGCGCGGGTGGATGCGTCTGAACGTGCCGGAAACATTTGCGCCGTTCGCCGAAGGGAATTTCCCGACCGCTTCGGGCAAATGCGAGCTGGTCTCGGCCGAGATGCGCCTCCTCGGGCTCGACGACGTGCCGGACTTTATAGCGCCTAGCGAATCGCGCGAGAGCGCGCCGGAATTGGCCGAGCGCTTCCCGCTGGCGCTGCTTACTCCGGCGGCCCACGCCTTCCTCAATTCCACGTTTGCGAATCTACCCAAGCAGCTGCGACAGGAGATGCGCCCCTTTATAGAGATTCATCCAGGCGACGCCGCCGCGCGGGGCATAGCGGACGGCGACCGCGTGCGCGCCTTCAACGAGCGCGGCTCGTGCGAGCTGTGGGCGGTCGTCACTACGCGCGCGCGTCCGGGCGTCGTCGTCTCGCCCTCCGTCTGGTGGAACAAGCTCTCGCCCGGCGGCACGAACGTCAACCAGCTGACTTCGCAAACGCTCACGGACATCGGCGCGGGTGCGACCTTTTACGATGCGCTCGTGGAAGTCCGTCGCGTCGCAGACGAGCATGAGTCCGAAGGCCCGCCCGCGTTATAAACTCTGGCCCGGCGCGGCCACTAAGGGAAGCGATAGACGGGCCTGCACGAGCGATGTAGAGCAGCGCGCGAAAGGAAGAGAAAAGCGCGATGAAGAGGAGAGCGCCACGCGCGGCGGCGTCCTCGATCCAGGGCCATTCCTGACGGTCGCAAAGGGCTTGACATAAGCGATCGCTCTC
>DASQYE010000526.1:0-9345 GCA_035639355.1 Pyrinomonadaceae bacterium | reverse complement strand
TTCAGCTCGACATCCGAGAAAGCGTTGCAGCTTCCAGCGGGAGCGTGCGGGCCGTCGGCCGGATCGGCTATGAGCACTTCGATACGCGAGGCCGGGCCAGTGCCGGCCGCGCTGCCGCGCCGCAGCTCAATCGCTTCGGCGTCGCCGGAGCGCGCCTGCACTTCATTTCGCTCCCAGCCGCGCACCGTTATGCTGCCCGTGGCGATGCAGAGCGAGACGATCACGTCCGGCTCGGCGGCGACCGTCTGTTGAACCTCGCCCGACGGCTCGTCTTCGGAGGCTCTTCCGGCGGCGCTCGCGACGCTTGCGCAGGCGAGCGCCGAGACGAGCAAGATTAATGTTAAGAGATACTTTACTTTCATTCTGGTAATTCCAATTCTAACGGTACACGGTCGCTAGCTGGGCCTGTTCGGCCACCGTGTTCATCAATTCAACCTTGCTCTGATAGGCCGAGAACAAGAACTCGGCCGCGTCCTTGTCGTTCGGATTGCGATGGGCGACAACGCGCGTCTGCGCGATGGCCTCGTCCACCACCTGAAGATTACGCTCGTACTCGGCGCGCAGGGTCGGCCTCAGCCCATTGTCGCCGCTCGCCTTGATAGCCGTATCGAGCGACGCGATGGCTTTCAGGTAGCTCTTCTCTCCGGGCAGCAAACGAACGCTCGCCACCAACTCGGTCGAAGCGTTGGGCTGTTGCGGCGTCACGTCTACTTCAGATTGCTTTGATCTAGCGCCCACATTCCTGCGACGATCGGAAACCCCTGCGCGCGCCGCTGAAGCTTTAACCATCTTCGGAGCCATCTGGTCTCGCTGGCCAGCGTCGCTGACTGGCTTTCGCTCCGCCTCGAACGAGCCCAGGTCAGTCGTCTTTGCGCCGCTCGCCAAATCCAGTACCGCTTGCTGCTGGGGTCGCAAGCTAAGGTAAGCGAAGACCAGTCCGAGGGCGGCGACCGCTATGAGACTGGCAAAGCCTAATGCCTGCTGTCGCGGCACGAAGGAGAGGGGGGCCATGAGCCCGCCGAGCCAAGAGCGCAGGCGCGAAGAGGAGGAGCCCTGTGGCTCGACCAGCGTTTTGCTGCTGCTCTGCGGCTGCAAATCCGCAATCGCCGCGTCGATGCGCGAGCGCAGGCGCTCTGTAGGCACGCTCAAAGCCATTTCGGGCGCGAACGCCTCCGCGAACATGGCCGACTCGGCTTCGACCACGCGCGCCGCCTCGCCGCACTCGGCGCAGGCAGCGATGTGCGTCGCCACGCGCTGCATCATTTCAGAGGAGAGCTCGCCATCAAAATAAGCCTGTAAGATTCCCTCTTCTACACACTCTCTCATCTGTTTCCTCCGATCTTGCCGTACACTCTCATGAACTCTTTTCTTCCACGCGCGACCAGGCTTCCGACGTTCGTTTCATTGATGGATAACGTCTCGGCGATCTCGTGGTACGTGAGCCCTTGCTGCTTGAGCAGGAGGCAGCTGCGCATGGGCTCTTTAATCTTGTCGAGCGCGCGGCGGGCCTCCTCGATTGCGGCTCGCCGCTCGTAATCCTCCTCGGGCGCTGAGGCCGTAAACCACCCGTCCCGCTCGGCCTTCTTCGCATACTCGTCCTCGCGGGCGCTCATGCGCCCCTGCCCGCGCAAGGTATTGCGCGCGACGTTCATCGTCACTCGCAGGAGCCAGGCGCGCAGCAGCTCTTCGCCCGGCGTTTGGTCCAGATTGCGATAAAGCCTGAGAAAGACCTCCTGCGTCACGTCCTCGGCGAGCCCGCTGTCGCGCACCAGGGCGCGGGCGGTGCGAAAGACGGCGCGATGATGCAGCGTAAAAGCCTCATCGAAGCTCGGCGGCGCTTGCGCCGTCCCCTCAATTGTATTCGGCACTGAATCAGCCAAAGCTCTTGCTCGTTCGCTCATTATCGCTGCTCTCACCACGTAAACACCGCCGCCGGGCGTTTTGTGGCAAAAATCTGCAACCGCGTATTATACGCCGTGGAGCCCGGAAATTATTCATTTTAGAGGGAAATACGGGGTTTGGAAAGCGGGGTTTTCGGGGATGTGGCGGGCCGGTCTTCAGCGTCGTCTCGCCGCCGCCGGCGCAGAGCGCGCCTGTAATGTTTTCGGCATCCGAATGTGGCGACCAGCCCCTTTTACCGTCAAAAGGTTCGCCTCGCTTGGCTTTCAAGCGTCACGGCTATAGCTCTCTTCGATTTTGAAGTGCTCAACGCCCGGCGCAATGATGACAGGGCTGCCCGCGGGCCTCTGAGAATCAGAAGCGAATTCCGCACCGCCCATGTGTCTGTAAGTCTCATCCTTGCCCTAAATAGCTTTGCGGGCATGGCCGAGGGGAGAAGACCCATTTGAGCCCGGCCCGGCAGTCCGGGGGCCGTTCGGCTGATGGTGACGGAGGTTGACTGTGGGCGTACAGGCGAAGAGAAGGACGGCGAGGCGGACGAAGCGAAGATAGTACTTTTGCTCGTCGTGTAGTATCTGCCTGGCATCGCGTCTCGTCATCCTGCCAAATAAAGTCCGTACCTAGACAGCTCGGCGGCGCGTCTGCGTACACTCGGTCTCGGCCGTCCGGCCCGGACTATTGCCGTTGTTGCGGCGCACCACGTCCCCGCCCATCGTCGAGCCCCGGACATTGCCCAGAACGTTCTCGATCAAAACTCCGCCGCCCATCGTTTCAACCCTCCCGTCAAGCTCGGAGTTTGTAAGGGTTATGCGCCCGCCCATCGTCAGCAGATTGATGTCGCCCTTTAGATTGTTGAGCGTCAAGCCGCCGCCCATGGTTTTGCCGCTGAACCTTCCCTCAACGCCGCAAATACTAATGCCGCCGCCCATCGAGTCGAACTCCAGGTCGAACCTTTTCGGCACTCTGACCACGAACGAGATATTGGTGCTATAGTTGTGTCCCTTGCCGACGTACTCGGACGTTATCTTGAGCCCCGAAGCGGTCTCATGGAAATCGATACGGCAATCGGCCGCGTCCCTTCCGCCCTTGTAAACCTCCACGGATATAAGCTCGTTGTCCCAGCCAGTGACATCTATGCTGCCGCCCGTCTCGCTCTCGAATTCCAGCTTCTGGCCCATAGAAGCCTTGAACTCCCTGTTGATCCGCTGCGGCTCGTCGCCCGCCGAAGCAGCGTGCGGATTCGTGGCAACTACCGTCGAGGCCAGAAGACCGCTGCCGACCAGCAGCGCGAGCGTTATCATGGCTATTAATCTTTTCACTTTTAGAATCTCCTTATCTTGAGCCCGGCGCACTCCTGTGGCCGGGCTTTTTAATCATCAAGAGCCTGCGGCCGCGACCCCGTATAATGGGCCGGCGGGAAAGCCCAGGGGGCGGCCGCGCCTCATGGCTTCGTCACGTCTACATTAACGTCTACGTTCACGTCTACGTCTATATCCATATCCGTGTTCGCGTCCATTTTGCCCAGATCGCCGTGGCGCAGGTCGCCGCCCTTGATACGAATCAATCGCAACGCCCACGCGGCATTTTTGCGCACGGGCGCGGCGCTGTCTCGAAGCGCGGCGTTAAGGGCATCATTGGCGCGCCGGTCGCCTTTGAGGCCGAGCGCCCAGGCGGCCTGCTGCCTGACACGCGAGTCCGCGTCTCTCAAAGCATCGATCAGCGGCTCGACCGAGCTTTTATCGCCCTTCAACCCCAGGGCCCAGGCCGCCTGGCTCCTTACGGTCGCGTCCGCGTCCCGTAGAGCGCCGTTTAGAGGTTCGACCGAGCGGCTATCGCCTTTGAGGCCGAGCGCCCAGGCGGCCTGGTGTCGAACCTCGGGCTGTTCGTCCCTGAGAGCAGTGACCAGGGGCTCGACCGCGCGCCCGTCTCCCTGCAAGCCTAGCGCCCAGGCGGCCTGCCTGCGAACCTTCCCTTCGCTATCCCTGAGAGCGTTGACCAGCGGCAGGACGACGCGCTCGTCCTGCTTCAACCCAAGCCCCCAGGCCGCCTT
Source organism: Pyrinomonadaceae bacterium (assembly GCA_035639355.1). GTDB lineage: Bacteria > Acidobacteriota > Blastocatellia > Pyrinomonadales > Pyrinomonadaceae > DASQYE01. Next base: position 5,396 of record DASQYE010000526.1, on the reverse strand, counting down.
TTCCCGCACGCGCCAGTCCCCATCATTGAGCGAGCCCAGCACGGCTTCGACCGTCCGCGTATCCCTGATAATCCCTAACGCCCACGTCGAGTTGGCCCTGACGCGCCAGTCATCGCTCTTCAAGACGCCGATGAGCGGGCCGACCGCAGGCTCGCCCATCATCGCCAGCGCTCCGGCCGCCTGCTCGCCCGGCGTGCTTTTCTCAAGCTCGCTGAGCTTGCCTTTCCAGGCTCGCCCGTCACCGCAATAAACTCTCTGGATAGGCGTACCGTCGCCCAGCAGTTTTATAAGGGAGGGGATGGCCGCGCCGGCGCGCGGGTCCATCTCGCCGAGCGCGCAGGCCGCGCTTGCACGCTCCGTAGCGTCCGCAGATTCCAGCAGCTTGATCTTCTCGGCGACATCTGCGGGGATGTCAAGCGCGGTCTGCTGTGGAGCGGATGTGGTGGTAGTTGTGCTGGCGGCGGCCGCTGATTCCGCGCCCGTCAAAAGATTATTGTCCGGGGCGCAAAGTGCGACCCACGCAACGCCGAACAGCAATGCGACCGGGACGAGGACTAACCTTTTCATCATGGCAATCACCTTTGCGGCTGAAAGAGTCGGGCTCGGATCGGGTGGGAGCGGGCCAAGCCCATTGATGCTTGAATACGTTCCGGCTCGGAAGCGACCGCGCTGACGGGCTCCGGCCAAAGCGAATTTTTTTCCAGTGCTCCCGTGAAGGTAAACACCGCCCAGGGGGATTTTGTGGCAAATATTTTTTTCGTGACCGGAAGGGCGGCGCACGCCTGCCCGCTCCAAAGAACGCCTGCGGGCGCTCGCCCGCATGGGAAAGTCATGGCCGCTAACGCTCCGCGCGTCTCCTGTTGTAGTCTGATCGCATATGAAAGAGACCATTCGGGTAGAGCGCAAGGCGCGCCGCCTTGAGACCTGAGCGAGACGCCGATTTTATGAATAGCGACGAGAGCTTGAGCGAAGAGCAGACCGCAGCCTTTGAAGCGAACGGGGCGGGGCTGAGCCAGGCATTGCGTGACAGCCCTTTTATGCGAGCGTGCAGGCGCGAGCCCGTGCCCTATACGCCTGTCTGGCTGATGCGGCAGGCCGGAAGGTACATGCGCGAGTACAGAGAGGTGCGCGCCCGCACCGATTTTCTTGAGCTGTGCAAGACGCCCGCCCTGGCGGCGGAAGTGACCGTCACAGCGGCGGAAAGACTGGGCGTTGACGCCGCGATCATCTTCGCCGACATTCTTTTGATCGTCGAGCCGATGGGCATCGAGCTGGAATTCGCCAGGGGCGAAGGCCCTGTGATTCATAATCCTGTGCGCGAGGCCAGGGATGTCTTGAGATTGCGCGAAGTTGAGACGGTCGAAGCCCTGGATTATGTCCTTGAGGCAATCCGTCTCACTCGTCGCGCCCTGAAGCCCGACCTGCCGTTGATAGGATTCGCGGGCGCTCCCTTCACGCTCGCCTCCTACATCGTAGAGGGCGGCGCGTCGAAGAACTACATTCACACTAAGACTCTGATGTACGCGGATGCCCGAGCATGGCACGCGATGATGTCGCTCGTCTCGCGCGCGCTCTCGAAATATCTCAACGCACAGATAGAGGCGGGCGCGCAAGCCGTTCAGCTTTTCGACTCGTGGGTAGGCTGCCTGAGCCCCGAAGATTACCGTCAATACGTTCTGCCGCATACGCGCAGCGTCATCCGGGCCGTCAAGCCCGGCACGCCCGTCATACATTTCGGAACCGGCACAGCGGCGCTCTTGGAATTGATGCGCGAGGCTGGCGGCGATGTGATCGGCCTGGACTGGCGCGTTGACCTCGGACAGGGCTGGAAGCGCCTGGGCCAAGACGTGGCCGTCATGGGCAACCTAGACCCCGTAGCGCTCTTCGCCTCGCCCGAACACATACGCGCTCAAGCGCAGCGCATACTCGAAAGCGCCAACGATCGCCCCGGCCACATCTTCAACCTGGGCCACGGCATCCTGCCGGAAACGCCCGTCGAGAATGTCATCGCGCTGGTTGATGCAGTACACGAGCTGAGCCGTACCTGACGATGAGCCTTGCTGGATGAGGCCGCAACATCAGACCTCCCGGTCGGTCGCCGGTCAACGGTTTCGCCGGACTAAGTTTTATGAATCGAACCTATGATGCAATCCTGATTCTCTCTTTCGGCGGGCCGGAGGGGCCCGACGAGGTGATGCCCTTCCTGGAAAACGTGCTGCGCGGCAGAAACGTCCCCCCGGCGCGGATGCTTGAGGCGGCCCGTCACTACGAGCTGTTCAAGGGCGTGAGCCCTATCAACGAGCAGAACCGCAGGCTGATCGCCGCGCTTGAGCGCGAGCTGGCGGCCAACGGCCCGCGCCTGCCCGTCTACTGGGGCAATCGAAACTGGCACCCGATGCTCGCGGACACTCTCGCGCGGATGGCCGACGAAGGGATCGAAAACGCGCTCGCCTTCGTCACCTCTGCCTACAGTTCTTACTCGGGCTGCCGCCAGTATTTGGAGGACATCGAGCGCGCGCAAATGCGCGTGGGCCCGCGTGCGCCGCGCGTGGAGAAATTGCGCGCCTTCTATAATCATCCGGGTTTTATCGGGCCGAACATCGAAAACATACGCGCCGCGCTCGAACGGATTCCACGGGAGCGACGCGCGCTCGCGCACATAGCATTTACGGCGCACAGTATTCCTCTATCGATGGCGACGGGCTGCGACTACCAGGCCCAGCTTCAGGAGACATGCCGATTGGTCGCCGAAGGACTCGGCCACGAGCGATGGCAACTGGTCTACCAGAGCCGCAGCGGCCCGGCCCAACAGGCATGGCTTGAGCCCGACATCCGCGATCACCTGCGCGCGCTTGAAAAAGTGGGATCGACCGATGTGGTCATCGCTCCCGTAGGTTTCATCTCAGACCACATGGAAGTCATTTACGACCTGGACACAGAGGCGCGGGCGCTATGCGAAGAGCTGGGCTTGAACATGGTTCGCGCGAGCACGGTCGGCACCCACCCGGCGTTCATCAGGATGATCCGCGAGCTGGTATTGGAGCGAACCGAGATTGATCCCGTTCGACGCTTCCTGGGAGAGCATGGGCCGGGCCATGATGTCTGTCCTGTTGATTGTTGCCTGGCGGGCGCTCGCGGGCCCACACTACGGGGAAGCGCACCGTCCGAGACGCGCCCCCTCGAAGGCGCGGCAGAATCAACGCGAAGTTTGCCGGACGGCTGAAGGATTGTCTATATGAGAATACTAATCATCGGCGGGACTGTCTTCCTGGGCCGTCATCTGGTCGAAGCGGCGCGGGGGCGCGGGCACGAGATAACGCTTTTTAATCGCGGTCTCAGCGCGCCGGAGCTTTTCCCGGATGTCTTGAAGCTGCGCGGCGATCGGGACGGAGGATTGGATGCGCTGCGCGGGCTGCGCTGGGACGCGGTGATCGATACCTGTGGCTTTGTGCCGCGCGTCGTGCGCGCTTCGGCCGAGATGCTTGCGGACGCGGTCGAGCTTTACATCTTCGTCTCCAGCCTCTCCGTTCTCGCGGACGTGCGCGAGCCCGGCGCTGACGAGAGCGCGCCTACGGGGCAGATGGCCGACCCGTCCGTCGAAGAGATGACGCCGGAAGCCTACGGGCCGTTGAAAGCCCTTTGCGAGCGAGCGGTCGAGCAGGCTATGCCGGGACGCGCGCTCAACGTCCGTCCGGGCCTGATCGTCGGCCCGCACGATCCGACAGGGCGGTTCACCTACTGGCCCGTGCGGATGAAGCGCGGCGGCGAAGTGCTCGCGCCGGGCCGCCCTGAGCGTCAGGTGCAATTCATAGACGCGCGCGACCTGGCCGACTGGATAGTACGCATGGCTGAAGCTCGTCAGGGCGGAGTCTTTAACGCCACGGGGCCGGATCGCGTGTTGACTATGGGAGAGTTGCTGGAGGAATGCCTGGCGGTTACTGGAAGCGATGCGCGTTTGACCTGGGTCAATGAAAAGTTCCTGGCCGAGGCAGGCGTCGCGGAGTGGAGCGAGCTGCCTTTGTGGCTCTCGGAAGAGGCGTCGCCCGGAGCGCGCGGCTTTATGTCTATCAACTGCGCGAAGGCCATCGCGCACGGGCTCACCTTTCGCCCGCTGGCCGAAACCGTCCGCGACACGCTCGATTGGGCCAACGCTCTTCCCGAAGCCCGGCAGCCCGGCGCAGGCTACGGCGTGCCACGCCCGAAGGCAGGCATGGAGCCCGAGCGTGAGCGCGAAGTGCTAAGCGCTTGGCACGAAGCAAGGGAGCGGGACGCCGGTCGGGTCGCCGTCCCCTGAAGCGATGAAAGATTTGGAACGAGATCGTCCACTGCGCATCGCCGTCGTCGGCGGAGGCATCAGCGGCCTGGCGGCGGCTCATCGCCTCCAAGAGCGCAGCCTTGAGACGGGCCGCTTCATAGAGCTTACGCTGCTCGAAGCGGGCGCGCACACGGGCGGAACGGTTCGCACCTACAGGCGCGACCGCTTTCTGCTCGAAGGCGGCCCCGACTCTTTTATCTCGGAGAAGCCGGAGGCCGTACGGCTGGCCGAGCGCATGGGCATCTCCGACCGCCTGATCGAGACCAACCCACTATATCGCCGCAGCTTCATCGTGCGCGCGGGGCGACTTCACGCCGTCCCGGAAGGTTTCCAGCTGCTCGCGCCGTCTCGCTTCTGGCCCTTCGTCACGAGTGGGATTTTTAGCTGGCGAGGCAAGGCGCGCATGGCGCTGGATATGTTGCTGCCGCGACGCGACGCGGGCGGCGGCGGCGACGGCGGCGAAGAGGATGAGAGCCTGGCCCAATTCGTCAGGCGCAGACTCGGGCGCGAGGCGCTTGAGCGCATGGCCCAGCCTATGGTCGGCGGCATCTACACGGCCGACCCGGAGCGCTTGAGCCTGCGCGCCACGATGCCGCGTTTTCTTGAGATGGAGCGCGAGCATCGAAGTCTGATACGGGGCATGTGGCGTGCGCGCCGCAAACTGGACGCGAGCCGACAGGCGGGTACGAGCGGAGCACGCTACGGCCTGTTTCTTTCCTTCGACGAAGGGATGCAGGCGCTCACGGATAAGCTCTCTGAGCGGTTGCCGCCCCGCTCTATCAGGCTCAACAGCCGCATCGAGACGCTTTCACACGATCGCGCCACAGGGTTTTGGCGTCTCTCTCTCACAACGGGCGACGCGATCGAATGCGACGCGGTCTGTCTGGCGCTGCCAGCCTACGCGGCCGCCGGACTTCTAAGCGCGACCGACTCGCAGCTGGCCTCGGAGCTTGAGACCATTCAATACGCGTCCACCGCGACAGTCAACCTGGCTTACAGGCGAGCGGATGTTCCGCACCCGCTCGACGGCTTCGGCTTCGTCGCGCCCATCGTCGAGCGGCACAGGACTTTGGCCTGCACC
>DASQYE010000525.1:0-2407 GCA_035639355.1 Pyrinomonadaceae bacterium | reverse complement strand
AGACGTTCGAGAGATTGAATATGTTGGAGCGGTGGCGCGGCGCTCTCTCGGACGATTTCGCTTTGATGCGCGCGCTTCGCGAGGCCGGGCTTCCGATCCATTTCGTGCCCGAATGTCTAACGCCCTCGCTCGAAGATTGCGGCTTTCGTGAGCTGATCGAGTTCACGACGCGACAACTGAAGATCACGCGCGTCTACGCCCCGCATTTCTGGAAGGCAGTGTTGCTGGGAAGCCTCCTCTTCGTGACGGTCTTTTTCGGGGGGCTGGCGCTCGTCGTCACGCGCGCCGCGCTCGGGCACAGTTTCCTCGCGCCGCTCCTCTTGCTTGCGCTCGTCTTCGCGCTCGGTGTGGGGAAAGCCTACGTGCGCTGGCGCGCAGTCCTTCTCCCGCTGGCGGCCTACGAGAAGGAGCTGCGCCGCGGGCTCTGGGCTCACCTGCTGCTCTGGCCCCTGGCCTCCGCGCTCTATCTTTATAACGCCCTGGCCGCAGCCTTCTCGCGCCGCATTAACTGGCGCGGCATCACCTACGAATTGAAATCCCCGACGGAAACTGTCATCATTGACGGCGTTCGTCCAGCAGAAACCATTACCAACACCTGATAGAGAGCGAGAGGCACGCGCCATACGTGATGAGTAAGGCCGGTCAACTGATTCAGCTATTGCGCTCGACGGGCCGCGAAAAACGGCTCGGCACGGTGATTCTTTTCGTCACCTCGCGCTGCAACGCATTCTGCCGAACCTGTTTTTATCACGAGGAGCTGAACCAACCCGGCGACCTCACCTTCGAGCAGATCGAAAAAGTCTCGCGCACGATGCCGTCCATCACAGATCTATGGCTTTCGGGGGGCGAGCCCACCTTGCGCCGCGACGTGCCGGAGATCATAGACGCCTTCATCGCGAACAACGGCGTGGAGCGCGTCATTATCCCAACCAACGGGCTCATCAAAACGCGCGTTCACGAGATAGTTGACCGCGCTCTAGGCGCTCATCCGTCGCTTGATCTCTACCTGAACATAGCGCTTGACGGCTACGGCGAGACGCACGATCGGATCAGGGGGGTGCCGGGGCATTGGGAGAAGACGCTCGATTGCATACGCTACCTCTATCCCCTGAAAGAAAGGTACGCCGACCGCTTTCGCCTTAACGTCAATACGGTCGTGTGCGCGGAGAATTATACGGAGATTGAAAGGCTCTCCGAATTCCTGTGGACGGACTTTCGTCTCGACGGGCAGTACTTCAATATCGTTCGCGGCGAAACGTTGGCCGGCGACGAGATCAAGCGCGTCCCCGCAGAAATCCTGCCGAAGCTTTACGAGCGCGCCGCCCGGCTCACGAAGCGCTACGGCGATAGGATGTTCGAGGAGGACGAGGCCGCGCGGCGCTTTGTCAAGAATGTGGCCTACGTCGGAGCGATCACGACGCACTACCGCACGCAGCACGCGAACTTTGCCGGCTCAAGCGCCTGGCCTTTCCCCTGCACGGCGGGCGAGACCACAGCCGTAATTGATTATAACGGCGACGTGCGCGCCTGCGAGCTGCGCGAAAGGTTCGCTACGCTTGCGGATTACGATTACGACTTCGGCAAGCTCTGGTCGGCCCATGAACGGCAGACGGAGTTGGGCGCGATTGACGAGGGCCGCGCCTGCTGGTGTACGCACGTCTGTTTTATACACGACTCGATGCGACATTCGCGGCGCGCCATGCTTTATGAGCTGCCGAAGAACTACCTGACGCGGGGGAGTTGGTAGAAGAGGTAAGAGATGGCCGAGCGTGATGAAGAACAAACCGATAATCAAAGAAGCGGCATTGCATACGCCGCCGCGATCACGCTCTTTCTGACGGTGGCGACGCTGCTGGGCCTGGGCCTGCTGCTTGATCGCTGGCTCGGCACGACGCCCTGGCTATTGGTGGCGGGCATCGTGTTGGGCTCTGTGGTCGGTCTTTATCAGTTTGTTCGCATGACCTCACGGATAAACTGAAACCGCTCTTCGTGCCGCCAGTTGCTGATCGAGCTTCCCCTATAAAGGATGGCGAAAAGATTGACAGCAATGGGCGCATCATGTAGCTTGGCGGTGATTTCAAGCATACCGGGCTGTCACTGGAGAGCAGTTTTAGCCCTTATTACCCAGCTTTCGCCTCTCTAAACAGCCAACCCGGCTAACACACCTGCGCTGGTGCTTTTCGGGCTGCTATGCCCCTCCGAAAGGAATATCAAGACATGACCTCCTCTCGTCGCCACGGGCTTTCCACGCGTCGTCTCTCTCTTCGTCTATTCATCATTGGAATCCTGACAATCTGCTCGGTCGCGCTTTTTATTACCAGCGTGGTTGTGGCGGCTGCGGGGCCGTCATTCGCCACTAAGGTGGACTATCCGACTAACGGTAATACCCGTTCAGTCGCGGTCGGAG
>DASQYE010000524.1:0-2552 GCA_035639355.1 Pyrinomonadaceae bacterium | reverse complement strand
GGCGGCCGCCGAGCGCGAGTTTCGCGCCGCCCTGCAATTCGCAGAAGAACAGGGCAACGAGCACTACATGCGCCTGATCGCGCATAACCTGGGCCTGCCCGCGGCCATTCGTGGAGATTTCGGAGAAGCCCTGCGCTGGTCGCGCCGCATGCTTCGCCAGGACGATAACCTGCCGCCCATACCGCAGGAGGCGACGGCCCACCTCAATATCGCGCGCTTCAACTTTCACCGGGGGGAGATGGAAGAGTGCGAGCAGCACCTTGACCGCGCGCTCGAAGTCTGCCAGCTCTTTAACCTGATTACACTGCGCGGTGAAATCTTCGAGACCTACGGAAATCTACACCGCGAGAGGGGCGACAGGGAACGCGCAACGGAATTCTACGAGCGCGCCGCCCGCGCCTACGACGAGGCGGGCATTGATCTGTCGCGCACGGAATTGCTCGAAGAGCAGGCCATGCTCTTCATGCAGGCGGGAGACCTCGGCGCGGCGCGCGCACAGCTCGACCGGCTGCTCGCCGCGCGCTCTGAGGCGCACGACGAGCTGCGGCAGCACACGGCGGCGCTGGCGCGCGGGCGCGTCCTCTCGGCGCAGGGCTTGTCGGAAGCTGCCCGCAGCGATCTTCAACCGGCGCTCGACTATTTCCACTCGCACGGCCTTTATTACTTCGAGGCGCTGGCCTCCATGGCGCTCGCCGCCACAGACCTTGAGACGGACAGAGAGGGCGAGATGCTTGAGCATTTGCGCCGCGCTCTGGACTTAGCGGCGCGCTACGATTATGACTACTGGCTGCGGCAGGAGCTTGCGCGCAATCCGCGCTTACTGGGCCACCCGGAAGCAGCCGAGATGCTGCCCCTCGACGTGCGCGAGCACAGCTTGGCCGCGCCGCCGCCCGAGACAATGGCTTCGCGCCCTCTTCAGGTTGGCCTCGCAACGCACCCCGTCACCGATTTGACCATCAACATGCTCGGCCCCGTCGAGATTTTCCGCGACCCCTTGCGCCCACTCGCCGCCGACGCCTGGACGACCAAGCGCGCCCGCGACATCCTCTGCTTCATAGCGTCCAGGCGACACCGGCGCGCTTCCAAAGACACCATCATAGATACCTTCTGGGGCGAGGCCGATTTCGAGGTCGTCGAGAAGAACTTTCACCCGACCGTCTCGCACATACGCAAGGCGCTCAACAGCAACCAGCCTCTTAAACAGAAATTCCTGCTCTACCGCGACGGCGATTATCTTCTTAATCCTGAATTCTCCTACCGCATCGACACGGAGGAGTTCGACCGGCTGGTGGCGGAAGGCGAGGCGGCGCGGCGCGCCAGGGAGTTCGAGCGCTGTATTGAGACTTACGAGCGGGCCATAGCGCTCTATCGCGGCCCGTTTATGCAGGGAAGCTACGAGGACTGGGTCGAGGAACAGCGCTCCTATTACAGCGAGCAGCACCTTCGTATGCTGGAAGCCTTAGCGGCCGTCGCACAAAAGATGGAGGAGTGGCCGCGCTCGCTCGACCTCGCGCAGAGAATTCTTCAAGCAGACCCGTTCCGCGAGGATATACACTGCTTGATGATGCGCGCCCATGCGGCGCTCGGCAACCGCGTCGCGGTCAAAGAACAGTACGAGAATCTCAAGCGTCTACTGCGCAAAGAGCTGGGAGTCGATCCTGCCTCCGACACGCAGAAGATTTTCCGGGAGCTGGTCGGTTAAGGCTCCCCACACAGGCGTTCATAGTGTGCGGCCAGCCCGGAGCAGACGGGCCTCCGCGCCGCAAATGGCTGGCTGAGGGGGGGCGGGGCTGCCGGGTGGTGTAATGAAATTAGAACACTACTATAATAAATTCAGGGGCGCGTCTTGTGATATCATGCCGTGTCTTTTTTCGCGGTAGCCTCGTCTGTCCGCCTCGCTTTACCGAAACAACTTATTCCCGGCTCTAACGCTCAAAAGTACTCTGTGATGTTCGACCCCGGCTCGATGAAATGCTTATGCCTTATACCTTCAGAAGATCGCAGCAGCTCGTAGCCCTAGTCCTGATTTTTCTGCTCGGCGTCGGCACGGCCAGTGCGGGTCTGACCGTGACGGGCGCGGACGGGCTGACGGTGACGGGAGCGGACGGCGTTAATTACGTTCGCACCTCGGGCCTCACGGTGACGGGCGCGGATAACCTGCTGGCCTTCGGCGTTAACGGTATCACGCCGTTCGGCGCGGACGGGCTGACGGTGACGGGAGCAGATGGGCAGACCAGGATGGGAGCGGACGGATTGACGGTCACGGGCGCGGACGCCGTCGCCTACGCCAGCCCCAACCGCGTCGTCGCAGTGAAACCCGACGGGCTGACTGTGACGGGCGCGGACGGGCTAACGGTGACGGGCGCAGACGGGTTGACTGTGACGGGAGCGGACGGCAAGACCTATCGCGCGGACGCGGTCACAATCAGGCGCGGCAACGGACTGACGGTCACGGGAGCGGACGGATTGACGGTCACGGGCGCGGACGGCATTGCTCAAATGGGAGCGGACGGACTGACCGTCACGGGCGCGGATGGATTGACCGTGATAGG
>DASQYE010000523.1:0-4432 GCA_035639355.1 Pyrinomonadaceae bacterium | reverse complement strand
GAAGGGATGAGGGCGGCAGCGTGAGGGATGAAAGAATAATTATTCAAGTTGAGCAATCCTATTTCATCACTCATCCCTTCGCCCTCATCCCTGCTTTTCAGCGACGATCATTGTGCCGGTTCCGTCGTCTGTGAAAACTTCCGAGAGCAGGGCGTTGCGGGTCGAGCCGTTGATGATGTGGGCGCTCTTGACACCGCGACTGAGCAGCGCCGCGATTGATTGCAGCTTGGGTATCATCCCGCCCGTCGCCCGCCCGTCACGCACCAGGGTTTCAGCTTCAGCTACGGTCAGGCGCGATAACTTCGTTTCCGGCGCTCCCGCGCGCAGGTAGATTCCGTCTACGTCCGAGAGAAGGATGAGCTTTTCGGCTTCGAGCCGGACGGCGATCTCCGATGCTATGGTATCGGCGTTGATGTTGAAGACCATCCCTTCCGAATCCGCGCCGAGCGACGAGACTACCGGGAGGTAGCCCTTGTCCAGCAGTACGCACAGGAGGCGCGAATCTATGCGTATGACATCGCCTACGTGTCCGAAGTCCACGCTTGATCGCTCGCCCGTTTCGCGGTTCAAAACCTCTCTGGGCGGACGGCGCTCGGCCTGCACGATCTGGCCGTCTACGCCCGATAGGCCCACCGCTTCTACCCCTCGACGGCGCAGCGCGGCGAGGATGTCCGTATTGATCTTGCCGGCGAAGACCATCTTGGCCATCTCAAGCGTCGCGTCGTCCGTGACGCGCCGCCCGTTGATGATCGTCTGCTCGACGCCCAGCAGCTCGGCCAGGTCATTCAGCTGCTTTCCGCCTCCGTGCACCACGCACACGCGGATTCCGACCTGATGCAAGAGCGCCAGCTCTTCGGCGAGCGAGGCCAGGTTCGCGCCGTCTTCCGTCGCCTTGCCCGAAAGCTTGACGACGAAGGTCTTGCCCTGGAAGCGTTGAATGTAAGGCAAAGCCTCGCGCAGCAGGTCAAGCCGCAACTGTTTATTCGTGATGTCGGAGCGCGCCTCGCTCATTCCTTTTCACCCCGTAGCAATCGCGCCATGATCGCCTTCTGCACGTGCAGGCGATTCTCGGCTTCGTCTATGACGACCGAGCGGGCGGAATCCAACACGCCGTCGGTCACGATCACGTTGCGACGCACGGGCAGGCAATGCATAAAGACGGCGTCGCTGGTGCGCGCCATCCGTCGCTCGTCAACGATCCAGCGGCCGCGAAAGGCAGCGCGCTCTTCCCTTTCACGCTCCGGCGAGCCGTAAAATCTCGGGCTGCCCCAGCTCTTGGCGTAGACCGCTTCCGCTCCGTCGAAAGCCTCGTCCATCTCGTTTGTCAGGCGCAGGCTCCCGCCCGACTCGCGCGCGTGGCGCTCGATGTCGCGCATCAGCTCGTCATCCAGCTCGTAGCCTGCCGGATGCGCGACCGTCAGCTCATGGCCCATCTGCGCCGCAGCGAGCGCGAAGCTGTTCGGCACGGCCATCGGCAGCGGCTTGGGATGCCAGGCCCACGTCAGCACTACTCTCTTGTGCCCCTCGCCCTTCATCTCGCGCACGGTCATCATATCGGCCATAGCCTGACACGGATGCTGCATGGCCGATTCGAGGTTGATGACCGGCACTTCGCTGTGGCGCTCGAAAGCCCGCAAGACCGGGTCGCGTCGCTCCTCCTCCCAATCCTTGAGCGCGGCGAACGAGCGCACGCCGATCATAGCGCAGTATCTTCCGAGCACGCGGACGAATTCCGCCACGTGCTCCGTCTTATCGCCGTCCATCACCACGCCTTCCGCGTGCTCTAATGTCCAGCTAGTCCCGCCCGGCTCCAACACCACAGGATTGCCGCCTAGCTCGTACACGCCGACCTGCATGGAAGCGCGCGTGCGCAACGAAGGATTAAAGAAGACGAGCGCGACGGAGCGGCCCGCGAGCGGACGCGACCCGTCCTCGCCACGCTTAATCCGCAACGCGGACTCGATCAAGCCATCAAGCTCCGCGCGCGTCCAGTCAGCCGTTGTCAGAAAATCTCTAGGCATAGCTTAAATTTACAGTGACTCGGTGACTCGGTGACGAGTGACGAGCCTGGAACAAGTCTTTAACTCGTCACCGAGTCACTGCTTTCAGGGTTTCGACGAATAGATCGGCCTCATCGCGTTTCAGGCAGAGCGGCGGGAGGAGACGGAGCACGTGCGGGTCGCTCGACGTGCCTGTGATGATGCGGCGCTCAAGCAGGGCTTGATGCACGGGCGCGGCCTTTGCTCGAAGCTCTACGCCGAGCAGCAGGCCGAGGCCGCGCACGCGCGCGACCCCCGGAACGCTCGCCAGACGCTCGCGCAGATGGCCCTCGACCGCCTTGACGTTGTGGAGCATCCTGTCCATCTCAATCGCTTCGAGCGTCGCATTGACCGCCGCCATCGCCAGCATCCCGCCGCCAAATGTTGTGCCCAGGTCGTTCTCCTTGATCGAGCAGGCGACCCGCTCATTGACCAGGCACGCGCCCGTGGGAACGCCGCTGGCGAGCGCTTTCGCCAGCGTGATGATGTCCGGCACAACATTCATGCCGGCGGGGCTTCCCGAAAAGAACCATTCGCCCGTGCGCCCTATGCCAGTTTGAACCTTGTCGTAGATGAGTATGATCCCGCGCTCTGTGGCCAGCTCGCGCAGGCCGCTGTAAAACTCCGGCTCGGCCGTGAGAACGCCCGCCATCGATTGGATAGGCTCAAGCATGATGGCCGCCACCGTCTCGTCCGCCAGATCGCGCACGGACTCAATCGAGCCGAACTCCGCACGCAGGTGGCCGGGCACATTCGGTCGGCCAAGCTCCCTATACCTTCCCAGGAACGTGGCGCTAATCGCATCGGCCGTGCGCCCGTGGAACCCGCCCGAGAAAGTTATGATCTTCTCTCTGCCGGTCGCCATGCGCGCCATCCGCATGGCGTTCTCGTTCGCCTCCGTCCCGGAATTACAGAAGAACGCTTTCGTGATCGAGACGGGAGCGACGGAGATAAGCTTTTCGGCGGCGCGCGCCCGCGCCCGCGAGTAGACGAGGTTTGAATAGAAGATCAGCCGCTCGGCCTGCGTGCTGATCGCGGCCACTACGTGCGGGTGGCAATGGCCCGTGGCGGCGACTGCGTGCCCGCCGTACAGGTCAAGAAACGGCTCGCCCTCGCTCGTGTAAATCCATGCGCCGCGCCCGCGCTCCGCCGCCAGCGACATCTTCTTATACGTCGCAAGCTCGCAGCGCTCCTCAACGCCCGCTATCTCTTCAAACGATAATGTGCCTGTCTCTATTCCCATCATAAATACAGTGACTCGGTGACTCGGTGACGAGTAACGAGCCTGGAACAAGTTTTTAACTCGTCACCGAGTCACTGCTTTTACGGGTTGCTGCCCGTCAGAAGGAGCGCTGTTTTTTCGTCCAGGCCGGCCATCAGGTTCATGTTCTGCACGGCCTGCCCCGCCGCGCCTTTGACCAGGTTGTCGAGCGCTGTGAAGACGACCAGGTTACGCCCGCGCGCCGCGAAGCCTATGTCGCAAAAGTTGGTCGTCTTGACCCAGTTGATGTCGGGCGAGCCTTCGACCGCTCGCACGAAGAAGGAGTCCGCGTAGAAGTCTGCGAACAGGGCGCGCGCATCGTCGCCCGTCATCTCCCTTTTCGTTTCGACATAAATGGAAGCGAAGATGCCGCGCGCGACCGGCAGAGAGTGTGTCATGAAGACAAGCTCGCTAGACCAATCGCCCGTGGCACGTAGCTCCTGCTCGATCTCCGGCACGTGCTGGTGCGTGAAAGGCTTGTAAGCGTAGAAGGAGTTCATTCGCTGCGGGTGGTGCGTATTGGCGGCGGGCTTAGCGCCCGACCCCGAAGAGCCCGTCTTCGCGTCTACGATGACACGCCCGCCGAGATGCCCGCTTGCGACGAGCGGCGCGAGCCCGAGCAGCGTGGCCGTGGCGAAGCATCCGGGATTGCTGATCCGCCGCGCCTCTCGAATCCGCGCGCGATTCGTCTCCGTCAGCCCGTAAACGAAAGCGGATTGCTCGCGCATAGCCGTGTGCTCGCGCCCATAGTGCTCCGCGAACAAGACCGCGTCGCCCAGGCGGAAATCGCCCGAAAGATCGATCACCTTTACGGCGCGCGGCAGACGCGGCACAATACGCATCGCCTCGCCGTGCGGAAGCGCCAGAAAGAGGTAATCAAGATCATCCAACGCCAAAAGCTCCTCGGGCGCGCGCGTGAAGCGAAGCTCTGTCAGTCCTAAAAGATTCTTATGAACCTCTGTGACCGACTTGCCCGCCTGCTCGTTGGCCGTGACGAGCGCGACCTCGACCGAGGGGTGCGCGAGCAGGATGCGCAGAAGCTCCGCCCCGCCGTAGCCCGACCCGCCGAAGATGCCGACTTTAAGTTTCATGTCCGAAGTCCGAAGTCAAAAGTTCAAAGCCCGAAGTCTGA
>DASQYE010000522.1:0-5468 GCA_035639355.1 Pyrinomonadaceae bacterium | reverse complement strand
TGCGCTCGATCTTGTAGACGATCTTGCCCGCGTCGTTGACCAGGTACTCGCCCGCGTCCAGGCCGGCGACCGCCGCCCCCGCGCCTGCCTCGTTCTTCAATAGCCGATAGTTGCCCGCCTGCGCCGGCCTGTCCGGCTCGTCGAAGGCTTGCAGCGAAGATGGGACGCCCGTCTGTAGCTGGCCCGTGTTCGCATCTACGGGTACGAACATCGTGCGCGTAGCGTAAACGGTCGAGGAATCGTTCAGGCTGAGCAGGATTGGCCCAAGCACGAGCGCGGAGGCCAGCGCGCCGACCAGAATCGCCACCTGCTGATATTTGGGAGTCGCGCCGACCAGGAATCCTGTCTTTAAGTCCTGCGAGGTCGTGCCGCCGTTGGAGGCCGCGATGCAGACGATCGCGCCTATGGAGAGGGCCGTCACGTAATAGTTCGGCCCCGTCCAGCCCAGCAGCAGAAATACAAGGCAGGTCAAGAGCAGCGTCGCCACCGTCATGCCCGAGATGGGGTTAGACGACGAGCCGATCTCGCCCGTCAGTCTGGACGAGACTGTGACGAAGAGAAAGCCGAAGGCGATAATCATCAACGCGCCCAGGAAAGCGGTCGCGATGTTATGCTGCAAGCCCAGCTGCGGGAAACCCATAATCATAGCGATCAGCGCGATGATGCCGCCGAGCACCAATTTCATGGAGAGGTCTTGATCCGTGCGCGCCACCGAACCCGCGGCCCCCTGCCCTGCGCGCAGGTCGCGAAGGCCCCCCTTCAACCCACTCCAGATGGTCGGCAGGCTGCGGAAGAGACTGATGATGCCGCCCGCCGCCACCGCGCCCGCGCCTATGTAGAGCACGTATGCGCCGCGCACGTCGTTCGGGCTCATCGTGTTGATGGGCACATCGCCCGGCGGCACGACGCCCGTCATAGTCTCGCCGAAGAACTTAATCATCGGAATCAGGACGAGATAGGCGAGCACGCCGCCCGCCGCCATGATCGAGGCGATGCGCGGCCCTATGATGTACCCGACCCCCAGGAGCGCCGGAGAGATTTCCGCCGCGATCGAGCCGCCCTTAAACGGAGCGCCGAAGACCTTCTCGGGCGTGTCGCGCCAGCCTTTGAAAGCGCCCATCAGCACCTGGTAGAGAAACCCTACGCCGAAGCCTGCGAAGATGGTCTTCGCCCCCATGTTGGCCGTATCGTCTACGACCGTCTCGCCCTTTCGCGCACCCTCACGCGCCGCCTTCCTGGACTCGTCCGAAGCTCCCGCCTTCAACACCTCGGCGCACGCCGTCCCTTCAGGGTACTTGAGCAGCCCGTGCTGCTGCACGATGAGCGCCCGCCTCAAGGGAATCATCATCAGGATGCCCAGAAGGCCGCCGAGCACGCCCACGAGCATGACGCGCGTAAACTCAAGGTCGAAGCCGAGGATCATGATGGCTGGCATCGTCACGCCGACGCCGAAGGCTATGCTCTCGCCCGCCGAGCCGGCCGTCTGCACTATATTGTTTTCGAGGATGGTCGCGTCGCGCCGCCCCATCTTGGAAAACAGCCGGAAGATCGTGATCGAGATCACGGCCACCGGTATCGAAGCGCTCACCGTCAGCCCCGTCTTCAATACAAGGTAGAGCGACGACGCGCCGAAGATCATGCCGAGCAGCGTGCCGACGATCAAAGGCAGCGGCGTCAGTTCCGGCAATACAACCTTCGCAGGAATGTACGGGCGAAACGCGGCTGCGAGCGGATTCTCCGGCTTTGCCCCGACGATGTCCGGGTATTCGTTGGTCGAAGCAATATCTCGCTTCGCAGTATCTACGGTTTCAGTTGCCATTAGGAAATGACCTCCGACAGTTTTTCCGAATTGGGGAGCGAGTGGGGTTTATCGGTCGCTACTTTACCGCGCATGGCGGAGGCAGCGCAAGGACAAATCGCGGGCCGAAATCGTAAAAGCAAATCGTAGAAAGAGAAAAGGTTAGGCGTTGAAAGCGAGCGCCAAAGGCGAGCCCGCGTGATTTTTAAAGCTCACGGCCGAAAGCGTGGGCCCCAGCCCATTTTTTGCCGGCATTTTGAAAGCAGACTCTAGGCGGCTTGATTGAGAAGGCGGGCGAGGAGTCGTTGAAAATGGCCGCTGCCGTCAAAATACGAGATGTAATCATTGCCGCCCTCGTTGATGTCTTTGCCCTCCATGTCCGCCCCATAGCCGAAGGCTATGACGACGATGGGCGCATCGGCTCTCACCATCGCCTGTTGACGAATACGGCGGCCTGCGGCCAGGACGATGTGTGGCGGCTCTCCTAAATCTATCAAGAGCAAATCGGCGCGAATGCGCCCGCCCACCGCATTGTCGAGCGCATGTTCTTCGCTGACCGCCAAGAACACGCGATAGCCGTAACGCTTCAATGATTGCTTGATGACGTGTCGAGTGTCGTTGTCATCCTCGACGTACAGAATAGTCGGGCGGGAGTTCAACTGCGGGTCTGTAGATGTGTTCATCAAGACACTACGCTTCCTCGGCCAGCATGGCGCTCGACGCCGCGTTGCCGGACTTTCCGGCCCTACTGACCGGGCAAGCGGTCGAACTCCGCTTTAATGATTTTGTAGCACTCGCAGGCGGTCTCTTCCAATCCCTCTCTATCCGTGATGGTGATCCGACCGCGCCTGTAATTAATGACGCCTTCGGCCTGAAGGATGACGGCGGCTTCGGTGACGCCAGCGCGGCGCGTGCCGAGCATGATGGCTAGGAAGTCCTGCGTGAGCGGCAACTCAGAGATGGGGCAGCGGTCGTAGCTCATCAGCAGCCAGCGCGCCAGCCGCTCTCCGACCGTATGAACGCGGTTGCACGCGGCGACCTGGCTTACGGTAAGCATGAGCGACTGCGAATAGCGCAGCAGCAGGTCTTGGAGCGCCCCGCCGCGCTTGAACTCGCTCCTGATCGAGTCCGCTTTGGCCCGCATCGCGCCGTCATTGATCTGCGTAATGCATTCGTGCGGCGAGCGGTCTACGCCGAGCATGACGGGAAGTCCGACCATTCCTTCAAAGCCCGTCACCCCCACCTCTATGCTCGTCCCGTCGGATAGTTGGGAGACCAGCGACACCATCGAGTTTGTAGGGAAATATACGTGCTCCATCTGCTGGTCAACATGATAGATGACGTGCCCGTGAGGGAGTTCTACGGGCTCAAGATGCGCGGCGATGCGTTCGCGGTCTTCGGGCGGCAACGCGCCGAGAATTTGATTTTCAGTTCGCGGGCGAGATGCTTCACTCATCAGGAATCTCCTTGGTCTCCGGTTGCGTGTTTGAACACAGCAGGCGGCATGAGGAGAAGGTCTTTAATCTCTTCCCGATGTCGAAAGATGGATTCTAAAAGAACGGATGAATAAGAGTATACCATGCGAGAGCCGCAGTATGTACGGTTCAGAACAGAGAGAGAGAAAGAGAGAGAGCCGCATTTCGCAATACTATACTGCCGATGATTGGAATCCTCTGTGTCTCGACCCGCAAAAGTCCTTTATTCGGGCGTATTCTCGGTTACGCAAGACGGGCCTTCCAAGGAATGCAGAAATTTACATTTTTTCTCGGCGCTCCCGTCCGGTTCCTTTTTCGGCCCGGCGGCGCTTCTCCTGCGCTTTTGTTTCGATTACACTTGCCCACGAGCCCGGTCTTCCCCACAATCCATTTTCGCTTCTAAATGCTTATCGGAGCTTAGACACGAATGAACAGACGCGCCCTCGCGGTTTCGCTTCTCGTCATTACCTCTCTCTTCTCTTTCGACTACGCAGGGAGGAGCGCCGCGCGCCGCGTGGTGGAGTCGAGCGCCGCGGGGCGCGCCGCGGCCGCCTTCTCCTACGCAGAGGCGGGCGTGCCCGCGCCCGAAGATGTGCTGGGGTTTCGTCCGGGCGATGACCGGAAATTGGCTAGCTGGGCGAGCGTGGTCGAATACTTTCGTCGCCTTGACGCGGCGAGCGACCGCTTGAAGTTTGAGGAACTGGGCCGCACGACCATGGACGCGCCGTTTGTGATGGCGACCATCAGCGCGCCGGAGAACCTGGCGCGGCTCGGCGAATACAGAGAGATTCAACGCTCACTTGCAGACCCGCGCACGCTTGGGCTCCGGGGCGGAACGGCCGAACGCAAGGCCGCCGCCCTCATCGCGCGCGGCAAAGCAATAGTCCTAATCACCTGCGGCATTCATTCCTCGGAGGTCGGCTCTTACCTTTCGAGCATGCTGATCGCGCACCGCCTCGCGTCCTCGAACGAGCCCGAGGTGCGCGAGATTTTACGGAACACCATCATTCTGCTAGTCCCTTCCCTGAACCCCGACGGCGTAGACATCGTCAAGGACTGGTACGACAAAACTCTCTCGACGCCCTACGAGGGAGCAGACCTGCCCGTGCTCTATCACAAGTACACCGGCCACGATAATAACCGCGACTGGTACGCCTTCACGCAAGTCGAGACTCGTCTCACGGTCGAGAAGATTCACAACGTCTGGCATCCGCAGATTGTCCACGACATACACCAGCAGGGCCAGTACGGAGCGCGCCTCTTCCTGCCGCCCTACATGCAGCCGGTCGAGCCGAACGTGCCCCGCCAGCTCGTAGAAGGTTATACGGAGCTTGGCAGGGCGATGGCCTCCGAGATGCGCGCCGCCGGGTTCGAGGGCATCACGACCGATTCGACCTATGACGCCTGGACGCCTGCGCGCGCCTACTCGCACTATCACGGCGGCGTGCGCATTCTCTCCGAGACGGCCTCGGCCAAAATCGCCACGCCCGTCAAAGTGGAGTTTAAAGAGCTGCGCTCGCGCGACGGCTTCGACCCGCAGAAGGAGTCCCCGAATTTCTCTCCAGTCTGGCGCGGCGGGCAGTGGCGCATGCGCGACATCACAAATTACATGACGGCGGCCGCCTTCTCGCTGCTGCGCCACGCCGCAGAGAATCGCGTGCGCTGGTTGAGCCGATTTTATGAGATCGGGAAGGAAGCCGTGCGCCCGCGCCGCAGGCCAGGAGAGTTATTCGCTTTTGTTATTCCGGAACAGAAGAACGACGCGCCGCTGCTGAACACTTTAAGGGACGCCGGCGTAGAGGTTGATTTGGCCGAATCCTTTACCGTCGGAGGCGTCCGGTATCCAAAGGGCACGGCGGTCGTTCGCATGGCCCAACCTTACGGCGGCTTTGCCAGGGCGATGCTCGAACCTCAACGCTACCCGAACTTGCGCGACCGCGCGGGCAAGCCCGTCCCGCCATACGACGTGACGGCGCACACCCTGTCATTGCTGATGGGCATCGAGGTCAAGGCCATCTCGACGCCCTTCAAATACCGTATAGACAAGTCCGAGGACGGAGGCTGGAATGGTGGATGCGGAGGCGGAGTCCCGTCGCGCGACGCCATCTACAAATCACACGTCCCTTCTATAGACGAAGGATGGACGCGATGGGTCTTTGAGCATCAAGCTAAGTGCATGTACTACGTCTCAGTGG
>DASQYE010000521.1:0-2760 GCA_035639355.1 Pyrinomonadaceae bacterium | reverse complement strand
AAATATGCCGCGCGCCGATCAGGTTTAGCGTCTCGGTTTGAGGCCGCCGCGCGCACACGCTTGTACATACGAGTTGGCAGGAGGGGCCGTATGAGTGATCTAAGCTATCCTATCGGGCGGTATCAAATGCAGCACGAGCCGACCGGCGAGGAGCGCCGCAAGTTCATAGACCAGATCGCGGAGGCTCCATCCAAGCTCCGCCGGGCCGTAGAGGGATTATCCGCCGAGCAGCTTGATACGCAGTATCGTCCGGGAGGTTGGACCGTGCGCCAGGTGGTGCATCACGTTCCGGACAGTCACCTGAACAGCTATGTGCGATTCAAGCTGGCGTTGACGGAGGAAGAACCGACCATCAGACCTTACCTGGAAGACCGCTGGGCCCAGCTGGAGGATTCCAGAATCACGCCGCTCGAAACCTCGCTCGCCCTGCTCGACGCGCTGCACGAGCGCTGGGTCGCGCTGCTTAGGTCGCTTTCGACGGAGGATTTCAGCCGCACGTTCAGGCATCCCGACCTCGGAACCGTCTCCCTTAACAAGAACGTAGGACTTTACGCCTGGCACGGGCGACACCACGTCGCTCATATCACCGCTTTGCGCGAGCGTATGGGCTGGGTCTGAACATTCCAGAGCCAACGGCCGCGCAAAAGAGAGACAAAGAGAGCGTGCGACACGCTTTTAGGCTCCGGCGCGCCCGCGCCCGTGTCGAGCGATTCTTGCCCCTCTTCCAGGGCTTTTGATATAGTTCAAACAGATGGACGACCCCGCACTTGAGCCAAGGAGATCAAAGCATGTGCTTTGATCCTCAAAGAGAGAGGAGCATTTAGATGCAACAAGAGAGGGAGTACCGGCGGCGCGAGGACGAAGGCTCGGATGTGGCCACGCGCCTGACATATTTGCTGATCGGCGGCAGCATCGGCGCGATCATCGCGCTGCTGTTTGCGCCTAAATCCGGACAGGAGCTGCGCGGCGACATCGCCGACGCGACGCGCAAGGGCATCGATCGCTCGCGCGAGACAGCGTCGCAGATCGGGACGAAGGCGGGCGAGTATTACGAAGCGACCAGGGATCGCGCCGCAGACCTTTACTCCTCGGCGGCCGACCGCGCGGGCAGTCTCGCCGACACGGCGCGCGAAGCGGCCGCTCGCAAGACCGGACAGTTCTCGGCCGCCATCGAAGCCGGCAAACAGGCTTACACGGAAGAGAAACGTCGAACCGAAACGTCCGCCATGATCGAGGGCGGGCCGACCTATTACGAGGGCGAGAGGAAAAGCTGAGCCCATTTTAGATTTTGGATTGACGAGTTGCGACGTTTGAAAGCGCGGATTCCAAGATTCAAGATTACGAGCGCGTTAATCTAAGATCCAAAATCTAAAATCCAAAATATGAAGGGTCTTACAGATGAGTACGAATGATCCGGCGTTCTGGGTGCTGGTGATCGTCGCCGTCTCTTTCCTGGTGATCGCCTTTGCGATGGTCGCCATGGCGGTCTTCGTCAGCCGCGCCGTCCAGACCGTCAGTCGCCTGGAACAGCGCGTCGAGCCGCTGATGCGCAAGGTGACGGAGCTTTCCGAGCAGGGCAAGCAGGTCGCCGCGCAGGGCAAAGAGATAGCCGAGCAGTTCAGTGTCATGTCGGGTCATCTCTCGACCGCCACGATGCACTTCTCGGAATCGGCGGCGCTGATTAAGGACGAGATGCGCGAGCTGAAACTGCTGGTCGGCGAGACCTCCGTCAAGGCGCGCGACAAAGTGGACTTGATAAGCCGTTCGATCGACCGGACGCATCATCAGGTCTTTTCGACCACCACTTTCATACGCGATAAGGTGATCGAGCCGGCGCGCGAGCTGGCGGCGATTATGGCGGGCTTCCGTCGCGGACTGGAAGTCCTGGTCGCCCCCGCGCCGAAGCCCATTAACCAGACCTACGCGGACGAGGAGATGTTTATCGGGTAGAGACTCTCGAAGACAAGAGCGCAACGCTTTGAAGCGGCCCGAGCCATCGCCTCCGAAACGAGCATGGTTCGGGCCGCTTCCATTATGAGGCTCGGAAGCCGCGCCGCTTGAGATGCGGCGGGAAGCAGCGCCGATTATGTGCGAAGCAGCGCCGATTGTGCTCAAGGCCACTCGCGTTGTCCCTCGCGGCCCTTGTGCTCTCTCCCCGGCCCGCGTCGCGCTTTACATGAATGTTACAACCACGCTTGCGAGGCTTTGGTGCCTTGCTGCTCTACTGTTAGTATTGTTGTTCTTGAATCGGCGCGCTCCCCTGTCGCTATATCCTTAGGGGGGGCCGCGTCCGCCGGGAAGTGAATCGCACATGTCTACAGAAACGCCGCTCGAACTTAAGAAGACCGTAAACCTGCCGAAAACCGGCTTTGCGCAGAAGGCCAACCTGGCGCAAAGCGAGCCCGCCCGCCTCAAGCGTTGGGCTGAGATGGGCCTCTACGAGATGATCGGTCGCTCACGCGCGGGCGCGCCGAAATTTATTCTCCACGATGGCCCGCCCTACGCCAATGCGGACATACACATCGGCACGGCGCTCAACAAAATTCTTAAAGACTTCATCGTCAAGTCGCGGACGATGATGGGCCTGGACACGCCTTACGTTCCGGGCTACGACTGTCATGGCCTGCCGATTGAGCTGTACGTGGAGAAAAAGCTGGGCGCGAAGAAGGCGAGTATGCCCGTCACGAGCATACGGCGCGCCTGTCGTGAGCACGCGGCGGAATCACTGAAGCGACAGACCAGGGATTTCCAGCGGCTCGG
>DASQYE010000520.1:0-5494 GCA_035639355.1 Pyrinomonadaceae bacterium | reverse complement strand
ACCAGAACGACCACGTCCGTAGCCTTAGCGCCGCGCGCTCTCATCATCGTGAAGGCTTCGTGGCCGGGCGTATCCAGAAAGACCACGTGGCGCATCTCGCCTGGATTGTCCGGGTTCTGCACGGCGACGCGGGACGCGCCTATGTGCTGAGTGATGCCGCCCGCTTCGCCCGCCGCGACCTCTGTCGAGCGTATGCCGTCCAGAAGCGAGGTCTTGCCATGATCGACGTGGCCCATGACCGTGACGACGGGGTCGCGCGGCAGCTCCACGTCGTCCGCGCCCGTATCGACCAGCTCTTCAAACTCTTCTTCGGCGACCATCTCTTCAAACGGCACGAAGGCCACTTCGTAGCCGAAGCGGTGGCCCAGGTCTACGGCCACGTCGTCGTTCAAGGGTTGATTGATCGTCGCAAAGACGCCTCGCTGTAGGAGCAAGGTGACGACATCCTTCGGCTTAATGCCGAGCTTTTCCGCAAACTCTTTGACGGTCGTGCCTTCGACAAGGCGGACGGGCTTCAATTCCGTGCCGACCGTGGCGATGTCCAGGCGACCGGCGATGCGGTCTTCCAGCGAGAGCGTCTTCGGCGGCGGGATGTAGTCGCGGTCGCCAAAGCGCCCGCCCTTGCCCTCCTGCATCTTGTGATTGCCGCGCGCACTGGAGCGGGTTGAGCGACCGCGCCTTCTATCGCTCGGCGGCGGCGTGTAGACGGTCTGCGGCGTGGCCGTTTCCCCTGGCGTGCCGCTGGGCTCAAAGACGCCGCGCTGCTCGGAGCGCGCGCCGGATGCGCCGCGTGACGGACGCTCGCCACGCTCGGCGCGTTCCTGTCGCTCGCGTCGCTCGCGCGGGCTGGGCTGGGGCGGCTGAGGCGGCGCTGGCGCGACCGGAACTGGGGCGCGCTCGCCGTGGCGTATGCCGGCATCTATAGCAGCCTTGGTCGGGCGCAAGACTCGCACCTGGCGGGCGGGCGGGGCCGGAGCGACCGCCGAGGAATGCTGCGCCTCCATTGGCGTAGCGGCCAGCTGCGGCGCTTCGAGCGGCTGTTCGCCCGTCGCCGGAACAACGCCCGTGCCGTTTAGATCGATGGCCTCGGGCGCTGCCTGCATGGATGCGCCGGGCTCGCCGAGCGGCGCTGCCGGCGACTCCTCAGGTGTGGCGGCCTCTTGCGGGGCGGCCTCTGTCGTCGTCGCCGCCGCGGGCTGCTCGGCGCGTATCGCCGGACTAAGCCTCTTGACCAGTCGCGCGGGCATGGCGGGCTTCGCGGCCTGTCCCTGTTCCGCGGATGCCGCCGGCGGCTGCTGCTGCTGTGGCGCAGGCTGAGACGTTTGTCCCGCCTCCATGCTCTCGGGTGCAGGGGGAGCGAGCGTCGTCGCCTCATCTGTCAAGGCGGGCGCTTCCTCTTCGGCGGGACGCACGGCCTTTTTGACGACGCGCACGGCGCGCGGCGCGACCGCTTCCTTCTTAGGGAAGTACTTATTGCGTATCTTGTCGGCCAGCTCTTTGGAGATCGAGTTCGAGGGCACACTGACATCAACGCCCTCACGACGCACCTCTTCGATGAGACGCTTCGTGTCGAGCTTGAGTTCTTTGGCCAGGTCGTAAAGGCGAACCTTGGAAACGGTCATGCACTCCTTCTTCGACGCTTATACTTGGGAACGGCGTCGGCGCTTCAAAGGGTTAAGGATTCTCGGCCATCCTTAACCTTTTTTGGAAGCGCTCACAGTCCGTAGGAAGAGAGCTTATGCCGTCAAAAGGCAAAGGGGAGGCGAGGAGCGATGCGCGCATAGTCGGCGTGCGCGCTCGCTCAAGCTACTGGGCCGCATCGGGGGAAGCATCCTGCTTCTCATCTTCGTCGCTCTCGACCGGCGCGGCCTCTTCACGATATTGCGGCACGGGAGCGGATGTCGTCTGCACTTCGGGCGCGGAAGCCTCCGAAGCAAAATCTGAGGCGGGCGAAAACGTAGTCTCCTCCTCGACCAGAGGCTCGTCGTCTTCGCCGACCAGGGCGGCCGATTCTATATAGGCCGCACCCGTTGAAGTAATGTCCGGAGCGGGCGTGATCGTGTCGGCCCTCAGATCGCGTCCGGCGTCTTGCAGCAGAAGCTCATCCTCCGAGATGGGGTCGGCCTCGGAGAGCGCTACGGGATCGGCCGACTCCTGGGCCAGAATGTTCGCTTCGGCCGTGAACGGCGTGCCCTCTTCCACCGCCTCCTGGTATCCTTCGGCGATCATCTCGTCGGAGGGCTCGACCTCGCCCGCGTCAATCGAAGGGTCAAGCTCGGCGGAGAACGCATGCTGCTCGACCGGCTCCCCACCCGTCTCTTCTATGTCTGCCGTCACGGTCTCTTCTACAGGGGGCTGGGCCGGCTGCTCTTCGCCGTCGCCGGTCGCGCCCGTTTCGGTTCCCGCCGACGGGGCGTCGCTGCCTGCTGCTGCTGCCGCCGCTTCATCTTCCGCCGCAGGGGCTTCTTCGTCGCCCTGCTGCTTGCTCTTATCACGCGCGGCGATGACGGCCTGGGCCGCGTTCAATATCGCCTCGGCCTCGTCAAGACTAACGTCCAGATATTCGACCAGATCGTCTATGGAGGTGGCGGCGAGCGCGTCTATGTCATTGATGTCATGCGCGGCGAGAGCTTCGGCCTGCTGCGCCGTCACGCCTTCGATGGCCGACAGAGGCACAGCGCCACCCGAAGCGATGAGCGCGCCCATCTGCTCGGCGACCTCTTTCTTCAGCTCCTCTTCGCTGCGTATGTCTATGTTCCATCCGACCAGCTTCGTCGCCAGGCGAACGTTCTGCCCGCGCTTGCCGATCGCCAGGCTCAACTGGTCTTCGTTGACGATCACTTCCATCTGCCGGTTTTCGATATCCGTGATGCGCACCTGGTTGACCTTCGCGGGCGACAGGGCGTTGGCGGCAAACACAGACGGCTCGTCCGACCATTCGATGATGTCAATCTTCTCGCCGCGCAGTTCCCTTATGATCGCCTGCACGCGCGAGCCCTTCATGCCGACGCACGCGCCGACGGGGTCTACGTCGCGCTCGTTAGAAGTGACGGCGATCTTGGCGCGCTCGCCCGGCTCGCGCACGGCCGATTTGATAATCACAGTCTCGTCGTAAATCTCCGGCACTTCCATCTCGAAGAGCCGGCGCAGAAGCTCGGGGCTCGTGCGAGATACTTCGACCTGCGGCCCCTTGGATTCCTTGGAGACGTTGTTGATGACAACGCGTATGCGCTCGCCCTGGTTCCACTGCTCGCCGCGCGACTGCTGCGAGCGGGGCAGGATGGCTTCCATATTTCCAAGATCAACGATGATGTTGCCGCGCTCGAAGCGTTTGACGAAGCCGTTGACGAGATCGCCTATCTTGTCTATGTACTGGTCGTAGATGTTAGAGCGTTCGGCGTCGCGCACCTTCTGGAAGAGGATCTGCTTTGCCGTCTGGGCCGCGATCCGCCCCAACTCTTCCATCGGTAGCGGCAGCAGCAGAGCATCGCCTATCTCCACCTCGTCGCCCGCCATCTCGCGCGCCTCTTCGATCGAAAGCTCCGTGGCCGGATTGGCGACCTCATCGACGACCACTTTGGAAGCCGAAAGCTCTATGCCCGTATCCGGATTCCAATCGACCTGAATATCTTCGCCAGAGCGGAACTGCTTCTTGGCCGCCGCGCGGACGGCTTCCTTGACCGCTTCGATGACTATCTCGCGGTCTACGCCCTTCTCCTGGCAAAGGTCGTCAATGTTTTTCGCGATGGATGTGCTCATAATTAACCAGATGCTAGATGCTGGATGTCAGATGACAGACGACGGATGTCAGTAAACGACCAATATTCCGACTAACATCTGACATCTATTTCCTGTGACCGTCGTGTCCTTCGGCTGCGGCGGCCATCTCGCGCTCCCTGGCGCGTCGAAACTCTTCCTCAACGTCAACTTCCAAGTTCGCCTTGGCGATCGTCTCAAGCGGCAGGATGACGCGCCCGCTCGTCTTATCTTCAAAAACCAGCCGGTCGTCTTCGATCCCCTCGATTCGACCGCGAAAATTACGCTGCCCGTCAATGGCGACGCGCGTCTTGACCTTCGCCTCGCGGCCAATGAAGCGCTCGTAATCGGCCCGCTTGTAGAGCCCGCGCTCCAGACCGGGCGAAGACACCTCCAGGGTAAAAGGCGAGTGAATGAAATCTTCCACGTCCAGGATCGTGTCAACGTGCTGGCTTACCCTGGTGCAATCCTCATGGGTGACGCCTTCCGGCTTGTCTATGAAGATGCGCAGGATGGGTTTGCCTTCCGGCCCGGCGACCTCCGCGTGGACTAATTCCAGCCCATGCTCCGTGCAGGCGCGTTCTGCTATCTCGCGCACCCGATCTTCAATCGAAGCCTGACCCACCGCCCTGGTCCTTTCCTACGAAAATGCCCTCTCGCACAAAATAAAAAGTGGGCGCGAACCCACCGGACAACACCGCCGCGCTCCAAGCAAGCTAAAAATTATACGAGAAGGGAGGTGCAGAAGCAAGCGACCGGGAAAAGAGAAGCGATCGGCGGCGGGCGGCCCGTCTTATTTTGCCTTCACGGCCAGGCGTTCTACCACGCTTAGCGGCTGCCGAGTTTTGATTTGACGATCTCGCTGACGGTGCGGCCGTCGGCGCTGCGCCCGGCCAGCCGACCCTGCGCGGCCTTCATTACGGCTCCCATCTCGCGCATGGATGAAGCCCCCGTCTCGTTGATGGCCAGCTCGACCGCCAGCTCGATCTCCGCGCGCGAGGCCGCCTGCGGCAGGTAAGCCTCAACGATTGCGATCTCCGCGCGCTCCTTGTCGGCCAATTCCTGCCGTCCGGCCTTCTCGTACTGTTCGACGGAGTCGCGCCGCTGCTTGACGAGTGACTGTAAAGCCTTCGTCATTTCTTCCTCGTCGAGCGCGCCGCCCTTCTCTATCTCGCGGTTCATCACGGACGCCTTAATCATCCGCAACGTCGAGGTGCGGGCAGTATCCCGTGCCCGCATAGAGGCGGTCAGGTCGGATATGATGCGCTCTTTCAGGCTCATAATTTTTGGGCTGCTCGGCTGAAGACCCGAGCGGGTTCAATCGGCTTCGAGCCCAAACCTTATCACACAAAATCGAACGCCGCCAGATTCTTCATTCCGCAATGGAGGAAGGCAGCCACGGCCGGCTGCCCTCTCACCCGGTGAACGAGACGCGATATTGGAAGAGGGCCCATCCCCCTCAAGCCGCTTCCGATCGTCGTTAATGCCTAAGGCGAAGGCGGGCGCGTGCTCGAACCAGAGCAACACGCGCCCGCCTTCGGAAATCGCTCGCCTTCTCAAAAAGATTCTCTTGAGAGACAAGCTCGTTGTCTACAGCTTACTCGTCATCACGACCACGACGACTCCTGCGTCTACTTGTCCGTCGTGTCGCTCGTGGCTCGCACGGCACTGTACTTGCACTATCGGCCGTCACCGCTGGCGCTCCCTGCGGCGCTATCCACAGCTCCACCGTCAAGTC
>DASQYE010000519.1:0-2298 GCA_035639355.1 Pyrinomonadaceae bacterium | reverse complement strand
CAACAAGTGCCGTTTTCCGAAAGGCTGCCGCATGAGTATGTTCCTTGACCACAGTATTGGGGCGATGCCTGGGCGGTTTTTGGCGTTTGGGAGAAAATAACTCCAAAAACGATGAGCATCACTAACACGGTGAGTCTGACTACCAGCGATTTCATTTTCTTCTCCTTTTCTGGGTAATAATGGTCAGATAAAGCCCTTTCTCAAACGGGATTCCCAGGGGCAATCGTTCGGCAACGCTGCTTTCTAAATGTATATGTAGCTTTGGGGGGAAATATTTCACCCGGATAGATGAAAAAGAGGCGATAATACGGTTTGGCTCAAGCGATGAGGGATAAACGGCCCGGTGAAGGCTATCGGCAGTCCTTTCCGAACATGGTAAGCCAAATATGGCCGACGAAATTCGTGCGGGCGCGAGCCTGAGAATCCTGCCCTGGCTCTATCCGGCCTTCTACGCGCTGCACATAGCCGAGGAGCACTGGGCGGGCGGAGGCTTTCCCGCGTACATGGCCCGAACGAGGGGGGTCTATATCACGCCCGCTCGGTTTCTGTTGCTCAACGGGGCCGCATGGGCGCTGATGGTTGTGGGCCTGTTGGCGGCGCGGCGGATGGGATTTTCGAGGTGGCTGCTGGTGTGCCTGGGGACGGTACTGTT
The DNA here is from genome assembly GCA_035639355.1 of Pyrinomonadaceae bacterium. Lineage (GTDB taxonomy): Bacteria > Acidobacteriota > Blastocatellia > Pyrinomonadales > Pyrinomonadaceae > DASQYE01. The sequence continues at coordinate 1,646 of DASQYE010000519.1, read as the reverse complement.
CATCAACGGCCTAGCGCACACTTTGGTTGCAACGGCGAGGGCCGAATACAATCCGGGCCTCGTCTCCGCATCGCTGCTCTTTATCCCGATAGGGGTCTACACGCTGGCTCGAATAAAGAGGGAGATGCGCGGGCGCAGGGTCGCAGGAGCGCTCGTGACAGGGCTCTTGATCCACGGCGTCATATTCCTGTTGACGCTGGGGCGGCTGTAATGTGCGGACGGGCTTGCTAGATGGAAGGGGTGAGCGATTTTCCGAACGGTTAAGATTTAGGCTTACCCTTCTCCGTCACGGTCGGGTTATAGAGCATGACAGAGCGGGAGGTGGGGCGAGAGAGCCCCAGCGACTTGGTGAATCCATTATCGCTTTTGCCGGGTTTGGAATAGACGACGTACCTTTTCTGGCCCGACCCGTTCTCTTTCGCCTTGGTCGAGGAGGCCTTGGCCGCATACGTGTCCGAGATGATCTTCTCGGCGGCTTTCATCACCATGGGCTTCGAGAAAAGGTATCCCTGGCCGTTCTCGCATTCCAGCCTTCTCAGATGTTCCAGCTGCTCTTTGGTCTCGACGCCTTCGGCGACGACATCCATCCCGAGGTTCTTCGCAAGCATGACGATGGTACGAACGATCTCTTTATTTTCGTTATTGTCGATCATGCGGCTGATGAACGAGCGGTCGATCTTCAAGGTGTCTATGGGAAAGCGGTGCAGGTAGCTCAAGGATGAGTAGCCCGTGCCGAAATCGTCTATGCTCAGGCGCAGGCCCAGCTCCCTGAGCTTCCATAGGAGCGCCGTCGTCGTCTCTATATTCTCCATCACGACGCTCTCCGTAATCTCAAGCTTCAGGCCGCGCGGATCGATCCCAGTATCTTCAAGTATGGCCTTGACCTGCTCGACAAGGTCTGGCTGCGCGAACTGTTTTCCGGAAAGGTTGACGCTGATGGAAAGCGGCGGGTCTGACGGAAAAAGCTCCTGCCACTGGCGCATCTGTAGACAGGCTTTGCGCAGCACCCACTGGTCAATCTTAATAATCAAACCCATTTCTTCTGCGACGGGGATAAAGTTGGCCGGAGAGATCAGTCCGCGCAAGGGGTGTCGCCAGCGAACCAGCGCCTCGAAGCCCTTGAGCTTGAAATCGTCGAGCGCCACGATCGGCTGGTAGGCGATGTCGAACTCCTGATAGCCAATGGCGCGGCGTATGTCCGTCTCCAGCTGTAAGAGATCGATGGCGTGCGCGTGCATCTCCTTATCGAAGATGACGTGGCGCGCCTTGCCCTGAGATTTGGCGCGGTACATGGCCGTGTCCGCGTCGCGCAAGATATCTTCGGCATTCGCATACCCGGTCGAGCTGAGCGCGATCCCTATGCTGACCGTCGTGAAGACCTCGCGCTTCTTTATGCTGAACGGTACGGACAACTCCTTCTGTATTCTATCGGCGATCTGTATGGCTTCGTCTTCACCATTGAGGTCTTCGAGGAGGATAGTGAACTCGTCGCCCCCTATGCGCGCCACAGTATCGCCGGGCCGCAAGTGCTGCTCAAGCCGTCGAGCGATGCCGACGAGCAGTTGGTCGCCCACGATATGGCCCAGACTATCGTTGATGATCTTAAAGCGATCCAGATCAAGGAAGAGGACGGCGAAGACCTGGTC
>DASQYE010000518.1:0-4792 GCA_035639355.1 Pyrinomonadaceae bacterium | reverse complement strand
GCGCTTACAGTTAATTTTTCGCAGTTAAAATCTCCGTCTCCAAAGTCCCGCTTGAAATATTTTGCGTCGCCCGGTCTCTCTCGAACGAGACGCTTGAGAATTATCTCCTTAGATCAAAGGCGAGACCGGACACGGGCCCCTGATCTCATGCTCCAAAGTCGTTCGCTCCAGGGAGAGAGAGAGAACGCGATAATATGGAGGTAAACCTCTTTGGCCGAATTTAATAAAGGCTGCGGGTGCGTGCTGGCGGCGCTGGCCGTTTTTCTTATAATCGTCGCGCTGCTCGGCTATTTCTTCGTCTGGCCCTGGTGGGAGAAGCGCAGAGTGCCGCCGCCGTCGGGCGGAGAACTCGAAGTGCATGTTCTGGATGTCGGGCAGGGCGACTCGATTCTAATCATCGCGCCCGAAGATAAGGAGACCAAGCAACGCAAGGTCGCGCTCATAGACTCCGGCGATACGGGTCGCGGCAAGGTCGTGCTCGACGCCATGAAGCGCTACAACGTCAGCCAGATCGACCTCTTCATCGCCTCGCACGCGCACGCAGACCACATCGGCGGCGCTGACGAGGTGATTAAAGCCACCTCCGTGCGAATGGTGCTCGACAGCAGCGTGCCGCCGCCTGCGCGCGCGACGGACGAAGCGGCGACGGCGAATCAAACGGGCGGAAGCAGGAGGGGACGCGGCGGTAACAGCAACGGCGGCCGCAGCAGCAGAGGCAGCACCGCAGAGCTTCCGACCACGAAGTCTTACCGCGACCTGCTCGAATCCATAGACCAGGCGGGCGCGCAGTACGTCAAGGCAGAGCCGGGCCAGAAGTTCGAGCTGAGCGGCGGCGCTGTCATAACCGTCCTCGCACCGATCCAGCCCTTCTTCACCAAAGACCAGCTGCGCTCGGGCGGCAACGAGCCGAACGCCAATTCGGTCGTCGTTCGTCTCGATTACGGCAAGTTCTCCATGATCCTGACGGGCGACGCCGAGGCCCAGACGGAAGAACGCATGATTAACAAGGATGCGAATCTAGGCGCGAAGGTGCTCAAGGTGGGCCATCACGGCTCGAAGTACGCCACCTCCGAGAATTTCGTCAAGGCCGTCAAGCCCGAAGTCGCAATCATCTCGACGGGCGCGAACAATCGCTACGGTCATCCTTCGCAGGACGCTCTGAATCGCTTGAAGGCGGCCGGAGCGAAGGTCTATCGCACGGACTTGCAGGGCGAGATAACGATCATAACGAAGGGCGAGGGCTACGAGATCAAGACCGGCAAGGAGCCGAAGGATGCGGACGTGTGGGCCGGACGCGAAGCGCAGAAGGACGATTCGGCGCGCAGCGGCTTTATCTCTTACGGCGACTTCGGCCCGCCGCCGCGCGAACGAAAAGAGAAGACGGCGAAGAAGTGAAAAGGGCCGCCAACGTATGGCACGCGGCCAGATTTTCCTGTTGATCGTCAAAAGGGGGTTTTCAAGCGATGCCTGATGATGGGAAGAGAGGCGCTACGTCGCCCGGCATTCACGCCGTCATAGATCGCATAGAGGATAATGATATGGCCGTCGTCCTGCTCGGCGATGACGAGCGGGAGAAGATCGACCTGCCCCTCGCGCTTCTGCCCGAAGGCGCGAGCGACGGCGATCACCTGCGTATCAGTATCACGCTCGACCCCGAATCGCGCGCGGCGGCCGAAGCCGAGATAGGACGCCTTCGCGACCGGCTTGAGAAACGAAGCGGGACGAAGGGGCAGAAGAATTTCAAGCTTTAGCGGAGGGGGTCAATAATCCGAAGAGGAGATTTCTATAATCCGATTCGATGACGATTCGGTAATCGCCAAAAACAGATGAGCCAACCAATATCTTACAGTGACGCGGGCGTCTCGATCGATGCGGCGAACGCCGCGACCGAGCGGATCAAGCAGCTCGCGCGCCAGACCTTCAACGCGCGCACCCTCTCCGAGATAGGCAGCTTCGGCGGCATGTTCGACGGCGCGTTTCCGGCGCTCGCGGGCCCCGTGCTGGTCGCCTCCGCCGACGGCGTCGGCACGAAGCTCAAAGTAGCTTTCGCGACCGACACGCACAACACCATAGGGCGAGACCTGGTCAATCACTGCGTCAACGATATTCTGGTCCAGGGCGCGCGCCCGCTCTTCTTCCTGGACTACATTGCGACGGGCCAGCTCAGGCCGTTGACGGTGACGAGCATCGTAGAGGGCATCGCCCGTGGCTGCCGCGAGAACGGCTGCGTACTGCTCGGCGGCGAGACGGCAGAGATGCCCGGCTTTTACCCCTCGGGCGAGTACGATGTCGCAGGCTTCATCGTCGGCGTCGTAGATAAAGAGAAGGTGATCGACGGCCACGGAATCCGCGCGGGCGACGCGGTGCTCGCGCTCCCCTCCGTCGGGCTCCACACCAACGGCTACTCGCTGGCGCGCAAGCTCTTTTTCGAGGTCGCGGGCTACGACGTTAATACCTATCTGGACGCGCTCGGTGTGACGGTGGGCGCGGCCCTGCTCGAACCGCACCTGAGTTATCTGGGCGCGCTCGAAGGTCTGCTGGACACGGGCCGTATAAAGGGGCTGGCCCACATCACGGGCGGCGGGCTGACCGAGAACATCCCGCGCATCCTGCCCGAGGGCACTGCCGTCCTCGTCGCGCGGGATACCTGGCCCGTGCTGCCAATCTTCCGGCTCATGCAGGAGATCGGAAGCGTGTCCGACCGGGAGATGTACCGCACCTTCAACATGGGCGTCGGCATGGTCATAATCTGCGACCCGTCCGAGCGGGAAGCGATCAAGTCTCACCTGGCTGAGCGCAACTGCCAGTGCTACGAGATCGGGCGCGTCGTCGAAGGCAACCGTGAAGTCAACATAACTTAGCGCGCGTCCGTTGACGGCCGCCGAAGGCAAGGCTTCGTTTCGGGCGGCTTCGCGGCCTCTTTCGTTGAACCCGCACGTATCGGCTTCGAGCTTCAGTTTTTACTCGTGCTTGAATGTCGAAGCTCTCAAGCGCGAACAAATTCTATGAAGATTGGCATCCTGATCTCCGGGCGCGGCTCGAACATGCTGGCGCTCGCCCGTGCGGTCGCCGAAGGGCGGATTCAAAGGGCAGAGATAGCGCTCGTCATTAGCGACCAGAGGAGCGCTCAGGGACTCGCGCGCGCCGCCGAGCGAGGCGTCGAGACGCTAGTGATTGAGCGCGGCGGGCGAAACCGCGAGCTGCACGATCAAGAGATCGTCGCGGCCCTCAGCGCCCGAGGGGTCGAGCTGGTCTGTCTAGCCGGATATATGCGGCTGCTCTCGCGGCGATTCCTAGAGGCGTTTCGCGGGCGCACTCTCAATATTCACCCGAGCCTTCTGCCGGCCTTTCCGGGACTGGACGCACAGCGACAGGCTCTCGATCACGGCGTCAAATGGACTGGATGCACCGTCCACTTCGTTGACGAGACACTGGACGGTGGGCCAATCATCGAGCAACGGGTCGTGCCCGTCAAAGACGACGACACGGTCGAGACCCTGTCGGCGCGCATACTCCTGGAAGAACACCGCATCTACCCGGAAGCGGTCGCGCGCGTCGTGAGCGGCGATTACGAGATTGACGGGCGGAGAGTAAAAAACAGAAGGGAAAAGTAAAAAGGTAAAAGGCGAAAGCGAGGCGGAAAACACTTTTAATAGAAGTGCTTTTGTCCTGACTTTTGCCTTTTACCTTTTTAGTTTTTCCCTAGCGCGACGGCACGTTGGTATGCGGAGTAGACGGCCTTCGAGAGCAGTGTGCGCAGGCCGCCCTTCTCCATCTGGTAGATGGCCTCGGCGCTTGTTCCGCCCGGCGACGTGACCATGTTGCGCAGCTCGGCCGGATGCTTCTGCGACTCGCGCGCGAAGAGGACGCTGCCGAGCATGGTTTCAAGCACGAGTTCCTGCGCGACGTGGCGAGAGAATCCCATGTGGACGCCCGCGTCCACCAGCGCTTCCATGACCAGGAAGACATAGGTCGGCCCAGTGGCCGAGAGCGCCGTCGCCATGTCAATCATCCGTTCCCTTTCGACCAGCATCTCGCGGCCCAGCGCGCCTAGCAGCGCGCGAACCTGTCGCTGCTGCTTCTCGTCCACTTCCGGCGTCGCGACCCAGGCCGTCATCCCCCTGCCGATCTGCGCGGGCGTGTTCGGCATCGCGCGCACCACCGCCGCGTGCAGCAGCTCGCCGGAAATCGTCTCGATCGTCGCGCCCGCGACGATCGAGATAAGGAGTGCCTCCGGCTCCAGCGCCCCCTTCAATTCGCCAAGCACTCCGCCGAGACGCTGCGGCTTGACGGCGAGAATGACGATCGAATCCAAACGCGCCTCGCGCGAGCCCGACACCGAATCCTGCTCCTCGGAACCGGCAGCCGCCGCGCGATTACTCTCAAGCATACGAATAGCGTACCTGGCTTCCAGCTCATCGCGGCGCGCGGGGCGCGGGTGGCTGCCTGTGATCTGCCGTGGGGCGACGAGCTGTTGCCTGAGGAGCCCGGCGATCATCGCTTCGGCCATCACGCCACAGCCGATAAAGGAGAGCCGCACGCCGTCGAGCGCTTTCTCGCCGCCGGCCGTTTGTGTAGATTCATCGCCGAAGTCGGTCATTCATTTAAGCTAACAACGCCGCGATTGAAAAGCAAGATTGGCGCGCCTCTATCTTTCCGCGCGGCAGATGCGCTACCCTATCCGGGCGGGCGAAATTTATAATCAAGCGACAGGGGCACGCGGCCCCGTACCGGCAGATGCCGGGCCGCCCGTGAACGACGAGGGGCGTCCTAAGAAGTAAGATGACTATTG
>DASQYE010000517.1:0-6251 GCA_035639355.1 Pyrinomonadaceae bacterium | reverse complement strand
ATTATATTCGCCGTCTTCGAGCGCGTCGGCGTAGGCGCGCACGCCTTCGTACATCGCGCGCAAGCTCTTTATGTCTTCAGAGGGCACGCCCGCGCGCACCAGAAGCTCACGATGCTCCGCGTACTCCAGTCGCGCGGCGCGATGGCCCGTCTCCCAGGCGTGAACCAGAACCTCCGCATCCTTCGCTTCGTCTCGAAGCGAGCGCGCCAGCCCGCAATGGTCTTCGTGCGCGTGCGTCAGCACGATACGGCGCACGTCCGCGACGCGAAACCGCGCGCGGCGCAACCCTTCGCGCAGCGCCTCAATCGCCTCCTTAGTCTTCGGCCCCGTATCGATCAGCGTCAAGGGGTCTTCGGCGATCAGATAGACATTGACCGGCCCAACATAAAACGGCGTGGGCACGGAGATTGGAATAATACGCATGTTAAAGACGGGGGCCGGGTGTCAGGGGTCAGGGGCCGGTAAAGACATCATGCGTTCTTACCGGCCCCCGACCCCCGACCCCTAGTAAGTGTACTTATTCGCCTTAATCATCACGTCGGCGATACGCGCGCGTGCGGCGATGGTGTTCATCGGCGTGAGCCTGGTAAAGCGACGAAGCGCGGCCAGGAGCGTGCGCAGCTCGTCGCCCTCGCTCATGCCCGCGAGCGTGTTCTTGGCGTTGGCATCGACGCGCTCGACCGCGTCGTTGCAGAAGACGCGCGTCATGTCCAGGTAGCGGGCGGCCGTCTCCGGCCCCTGCGCGGCGGCCATCTTCTGCGCGCGCAGGATGGCGGACTCCATGGCGTATGCGTCGATGATGATGTCGGCCGCACCCATAAGGATTTCCTGCTGGTCTGCGAGCGCCGTCATGTACTTCTGCGCCGCCGTGCCCAAGACCATCAGCGCGACCTTCTTGGCGTTCAGAGCGAGCTTGCGTTCGGCGGCGAGCACGCCCTCGTCCTCGTCCAGGCCGGGCTGTGAGGGCGAGAGGACTTCTTCCATAAGGCTTTGAGCGGCGGGCAGCAGCGCCAATTTGCCCGTCATAGCGCGCTTCATCAACATGCCGGGGATGAGCATACGATTGATCTCGTTAGTGCCCTCGAAGATGCGGTTGATGCGCGAGTCGCGGTAGGCGCGCTCGGCCGGATAGTCGGCCGAATAGCCGTAGCCGCCGTAAATCTGCACCATCTCGTCCGCTACAAAGCCGCAGTATTCCGATAGCGCCACTTTTATGATCGAACATTCCGCTGCGTACTCTTCTATGGCGCGCAGCTTCGCGTCCGGGTCTCTGGTATTGCTGGTCGCGGACTCGATCAATCCGACCGTGCGATAGACCATCGCCTCGCCAACCCAGGTGCGAATGGCCATCTCGGCGAGCTTGGTCTTGATCGCGCCGAAAGAAGAGATGGGCCTGCCGAACTGGTGACGCTCGTTGGCGTAGCGCACGGCCTCCTGCATCATAAGCTTCATGCCGCCCGTGCACATCGCGCCGAGCTTGAAGCGACCGATGTTCAGGATGTTGAAGGCGATCTTCGCGCCCTTGCCCACTTCGCCCAGAAGATTCTCAACGGGCGTGCGCACGTCCGAGAGCACCAGGGCTGTCGTGCTAGACCCCTTGATCCCCATCTTGTGTTCTTCAGCGCCCGAAGTCAGACCCTCCTGGCGCTCGACTATGAAGCCGCTGAATTTGTCGCCGTCAACTTTGGCGAAGACTACGAAGATGTCCGCGAAGCCGCCGTTGGTGATCCACATCTTCTCGCCGTTGAGGATATATTCCTTGCCGTCGTCGGAGAGGCGCGCCGTCGCTTTGGCAGCGAGCGCGTCCGAGCCGGAGCCCGCTTCCGTCAGCGCGTAGGCCGTAATAAGCTCGCCCGAGGAGATTTTGGGCAGATACTTCCTTTTGGCCTCTTCCGTGCCGAAGTAGACTATGGGCAGCAGTCCTATGCCGGATTGCGCGCCGAGCGCGGTTGCGAAAGAGGCCGAGCGGCCGATGCACTCGCCTATGAGCGCGCCGCTCGTCTGGTCAAGCCCGAGCCCGCCGTACTCTTCAGGGACATTCGCGCCGATCAGCCCCAGATCGGAAGCCTTGCGTATCAATTCGCGCGCCAGTGTCCAGTCGTGCTTCTCCATCTCGGGGATGCGCGGCAGCACCTCGTTATCTATGAACTCGCGCGTCGTCTCGGCGATCATGCGATGCTCTTCCGTGAAATCTTCGGGCGTGGAAACCTCTTCCGGCGGTCGCTCCTCGATCAAAAAGCTCCCGCCCGCGATGATCTGTTTCTCTTCGACTAGGGCTGACATTCGTTTGCTCCTTTCAATATCAGTGACAAGTGACGAGCAGCAGGACATTTCTCCCCTACTCGCCACTTGTCACTCGTCACTCATCACTGCTTTATGCGATTCTTTCAAAAATTCCGGCCGCGCCCATGCCGCCGCCGACGCACATAGTGACCATGCCGTAGCGCCCCCGTCGGCGCTCAAGCTCGCGTAGGATAGTGGCCGTAAGCTTCGCGCCCGTGCAGCCCAGGGGGTGGCCCAGGGCGATTGCGCCGCCGTTGACGTTGACCTTCTCTTCGTTCAGCCCGAGCGTGCGTATGACGGCGAGCGATTGCGCGGCGAAAGCCTCGTTCAGCTCTATGACATCGATCTGGTCGAGGGAGAGCCCGGCGATCTTCAACACTTTCGGGATGGCATAAACGGGCCCGATGCCCATCTCTTCGGGCGGGCATCCGGCGGTCGCGTAGGCTACGAAGCGCGCCAAAGGCTTTGCGCCCAAGGCACGCGCCCGCTCGTCCGACATCACGACGGCGGCGGCCGCGCCGTCCGACATCTGCGAAGCATTGCCCGCCGTGATCGTGCCCTTGGCATGAAACGCGGGTTTCAATTTCTGTAATCCTTCGATGCTGGAATCTCGCCGCACACCCTCGTCTTTGTCGAAGACGATCTCGCGCCGAACTTTGCGGCCGCGCTCGTCCAGCTCTTCCAGGGTCACCGTGAGCGGAACCGTCTCGTCCGTAAACTTGCCCTCATCCAGGGCGCGGGCGGCGCGCTCATGCGAGCGCAGCGCCAAAGCATCCTGCTCTTCGCGCGAGACCTCGTACTTGCGCGCGACGTTCTCCGTCGCCAGACCCATGTTCAGGTAAAAGTCCGGGTAGTGCTCGACCAGATAAGGGTTCGGGCGAATGATGTGGCCGCCCATTGGTATCATGGACATCGTTTCGAGCCCGCCCGCGACCGCCACCTCCGCGCCGCCCGTGCGTATGCGATCTGCCGCAATCGCTATTGATTGCAGGCCCGACGAGCAGAAGCGATTGATCGTCATCGCGGAGGTCTCGACCGGCAGACCGGCGCGAATCGCCGCCGCGCGCGCCACGTTCATGCCCTGCTCCGCCTCCGGCATCGCGCAGCCCATAATCACGTCCTCTATCTCCGCCGCCTCAAGCCCTTCGACGCGCGCCATCGCTTCCTTAATAACAGCAGCGCCCATCTCGTCGGGCCGCATATCCCTGAGCGTGCCCTTCGGCGCTTTCCCCACAGCCGTGCGCACGGCCGATACGATAACTGCGTCTCTCATCTTTCTTACCTCGACAAAATGCTAGATCTCAAAATCTGAAATCTCAAATCAAAAGTCAGCTCCCGATTCATAAATTTCCAGGGGCTAGTTACGGAGCGGCTTTCCGCTCTTGAGCATGTGCGCGATGCGCTCCTGCGTCTTGCGCTCTCCGGCGAGGGAAAGGAATGCTTCGCGCTCTAAGTCGAGCAGGTATTGTTCGGAGACGCGCGTCGGATGATTAAGGTCGCCGCCCGTCAGGATGCGCGCCAGCTTTTCACCTATCAGCGCGTCGTGGTCGGAGATGAAGCCGCCGCGCTTCATCTGATGTATGCCGAGCTTGAGCGTCGAGAGCGCCGAAAGCCCAAGCGCCGGAATGTCTGTGCGCGGGCGGGGCGCGACGTAGCCGGTCGATGCGAGCGCGAGCACCTCCTGCTTGGCGTCATTGATGAGCCTGTCCGTGTTCATGGATACAGAGTCGTCCTCGCCAAGGAAGCCCAGGAAACGCGCCTCCTCCGCAGAGGTCGCCACTTTGGCGAGCGCGATGGTCTCGAAAGCGCGCTTGACGAACGGGAACGGGTCCGCGTCCGTCATGTTCGCGGGAATCGAATCCATGGCGCGCACGAGCATCTCCTTTGTGCCGCCGCCGGCGGGGATGATCCCGACGCCGACTTCCACCAGACCGATATAGGTCTCGGCCGCAGCCCTGACGCGGTCTGCGTGCAAGACCATCTCGCACCCGCCGCCGAAAGTCATCTGAAACGGCGCGACCATCACAGGCTTCGACGAATAGCGCAGGCTCATCGTGGCGTTCTGAAAAACTCTGGCCATCATGTCCAGCTCTTCCCAGTTCTCCTCCTGCGCTTCCAGGAGCATCAGCATCAGGTTCGCGCCGACGCAAAAATTCACGCCCTGATTGCCGACCACCAGGCCCACGAAGTTCTTCTCGACCTCGCCCAGCGCGTGCTTCAACATTTGAAGAGTATCGCCGCCGATGGCGTTCATCTTTGAATGAAACTCAAGGCACGCGACGCCGTCGCCCAAGTCTACAAGGGACGCGCCCGCGTTCTTCTTTATCACGCCCGCGCGCTCTTTCACGGATTTCAAAATAGTTACGCCGGGCTGTTCCGCGACCGGAACGTACTCGCCCGCCGCGAAATCGAAATAGAGCCGCCGCCCCTGCTCGGTCTTATAAAAAGAGGTCGCGCCCGCGTCCAGCATCCGCTGCACGTTCTCAGGAATCGCGTGGCCTTCTTCCCTCATACGCGCGACGGACTCTTCGACGCCGATGGCATCCCATACTTCAAAGACGCCCAGCTCCCAGTTGAAGCCCCAGCGCATCGCGCGATCGACTTCGACCACCGTATCGGCAATCTCCGGGATACGATTCGCAGCGTAGCGCAACGTGCGCGAGACGGTCTTCCACAGAAATGCGCCCGCGCGGTCTTTGCCCCAGACCAGAGCCTTGATGCGCTCGGGCGTGGCCTCTATGTTCTTCGCCATGTCGAGCGCGGGCAATTTCACCTTCTCCGACGGGCGGTATTCCAGAGACGCCACATCCAGCGTCCATATCTCCTGTTTCTCGCCCTTCTGCTTCTTGTAGAATCCGCCCTTCGTCTTATTGCCCAGAATCCCGCGCCCTATCATCCCGGTCAAAAATTCGGGCGCGATGAACGCCTCACGCTCCTCGTCTTCGGGCAGCGCTTCGTAAAGATTCTTGACGACGTGCGTAAAGACATCCAGCCCGACGAGATCGAATGTGCGGAACGTAGCAGTCTTGGGCCGTCCCATGGCTTGGCCCGTCATCTTATCGACCTCTTCAATCGAATAGCCGTCGGCGAGCATCGTCCTGATCGTGTCCATCGCGCCGAACGTCCCTATACGGTTGGCGATGAAATTGGGACGGTCTTTTGCAGTGACGACGCCCTTGCCCAGGCGCTGGTCAAGAAAGCCGTAGACGGCGCAAGACACCTCTGGCTTCGTCCACTCGGTTCGGATCAGCTCGACCAGGTGCATGTAGCGCGGCGGGTTGAAAAAATGTAGGCCGAGGAAATGAGCGCGGAAGTCTTCCGAGCGACCTTCGGCGAGCTGGCGAAGCGGAATGCCGCTCGTGTTCGAGGCGACGATTGAGCCCGCCCGGCGGTACTGCTCGACGCGCTCGTAAAGCTTTCGCTTGATCTCAAGATTCTCGACCACGGCCTCTATAATCAGATCGCAGTCTTTGAGCTGCGCCATGTCGTCGTCGAAGTTCCCGGTAGAGACGAGCGCGGCCAGTTCGGGCGTGAAGAAAGCAGCGGGCTTCGCCTTCTTCGCCGCTTCGAGTCCGCCGCGTGCAATGCGGTTGCGCACCTCCCTCGATTCGAGCGCCAGACCCCGCGCCTGTTCCTCGGGCGTCAGCTCGCGCGGCGAGATGTCCAGCAAGAGAGTCGGAATCCGCGCGTTCGCCAGATGCGCGGCGATCTGCGCGCCCATCGTCCCCGCGCCTAAAACGGCGGCCTTTTCAATCCGAAGCATAGTGACGAAAAAACCTTTCAAGAGATACGTATCACGCGCGAAGCCAGCCGCGCCCGGAGCCGCCTAATAATACTGAATGAGTATTCATTCAGCAAGCGCCGACGGCGAGCGCCCCGAGAAGTCCCATTGACACAGAGCGCGCTCCTTATCTATCTTTCAGTTCGGAAACCTCGGAAACCTGAAGTGCTCCGCCGGTCGTTTTGGA
>DASQYE010000516.1:0-13502 GCA_035639355.1 Pyrinomonadaceae bacterium | reverse complement strand
AGAATATGGTCGAATGGACACAGGATTCAGAACCCGAGGACACAGGATTCAGAATAAAAGCCCGTTCGTCCTGTCTCCTGAGTCCTCGGGTTCTGAGTCCTGACTCCTGACTCGTCATGCAGATCGAGACGCTGAAAATCTTTTGTGATCTGGTCGAGACGCAGAGCTTTTCGCAGGCGGCCGAGCGGAATTTCGTCACGCAGTCGGCGGTCAGCCAGCAGGTGCGCGGGCTCGAAGAGAAGTTTAAGAAGCGTTTGCTTGAGCGCGTGCGGGGCCGCCGCGAGGTACGTTTGACGGATGCCGGCGCGGCCTTCTACGAGGAGAGCCGGAGCGTGCTCGCGGCCTATGCGGGTTTGCTGGAGCGGCTGCGCGGCCTTGACGGCAGCGTCAGCGGAACGGTGCGCGTGGCAACCATCTACAGCATCGGCCTGCACGAACTGCCGGCCGCCGTGCGCCGCTTCATGGCGCTCTACCCGTCAGCCAAGATTGATCTTGAGTACAGTCGCACGACGCGAATCGTGCGCGACGTGCTGAGCGGCGCTGTGGAGCTGGGCGTGCTCGCTTATCCTGAGAAGCGGCGCGGCTTGACGATAGTGCCGCTGCCGGGAGACAGGCTCGTACTGATTTGCCCGCCGTCGCATAGACTCGCGACGCGGCGCAAGATCAGGGCCACGGAGCTTGCGGGTCAGGACTTCGTCCTCTTCGAGCGCGACATCCCGACCAGACGCGCCACCGACCGTATCTTGAAATCTTATGGCGTAACGGTTCGCCGCGTCGCCGAGTTTGATAACATCGAAACGATCAAGCGGGCCGTAGAGGTCGGGTTCGGCCTGGCAATCGCGCCGCGTCCGAGCGTGATGGACGAGCAGCGCCGGGGCCAGCTCGCCGTCGTCGCCCTTGCCGAACCGGAATGGACGCGCACCGTCGGCGTCATACATCGCAGCGACCGCACGCTCGGCGCTGCCGCCCGCAAATTTATAGAGCTGCTTGAAAACAGTGATAAGTGAAGAGTGACAAGTGACGAGCCTGGATTGGTTTTTATCTTGTCACTTGTCACTCGTCACTGTAGTTAGAGGGAGGGAGAGAAGCTGGCGGACGAATTGACTGACAGTTCTGCGACGAGGCTGGCGGAGTTGATTCGCACGCGCGCCGCGTCGCCCGTCGAGGTGGTCTTGGCGCATTTGCGGCGCATAGAAAAGCTGAACCCGCAGCTTAACGCCGTCGTGACGGTCGCGCCCGATGCGCTCAAGCGTGCGCGCGAAGCCGAGGCGCAGGTCAGGAGCGGGGCGACGCTCGGCGCGCTGCATGGCGTGCCGTTGACCGTCAAGGACACGATCGAGAGCCTGGACTTGCCTACGACGAGCGGTTCGGCGGTGCGCGCGGGCTATCTAGCGGAGAGGGATGCTCCGTCGGTGGCGCGTCTGAAGGCTGCGGGCGCGATCCTGCTCGGCAAGACGAACGTTCCGGAGATGGGCCTGACCTATGAGACGGATAATCCGGTCTTCGGTCGCACGAATAATCCGCATGACCCGCGACGCACGCCCGGCGGTTCGAGCGGCGGCGAGGCGGCGGCCATCTGCGCCGGTCTCTCCCCGGCGGGACTCGGCAGTGACCTCTTAGGCTCGATTCGCATCCCGGCACACTTCTGCGGCATCTGTGGATTGAAACCGACTACGGGTCGCGTGCCGTCGGCGGGCCATTTTCCGCCCGCCATCGGCCCTTACTCGCTCGGCGCTGCGCTCGGGCCGATGGCGCGTCGCGTCGAAGACCTCTCTCTGCTTTTAAGCGTGATCTCAGGGTTCAATGCGCCCGAGCCGGTCTCGGCCCCGGCCGGGAGTATGACGGGCGAGCGGCGTCTTAACCTGCGAGGCTTGGGCCTGGCGTGGTACGCGGACGACGGCGTTTCGCCTGTTACCGAGAGCACGCGACTGGCAGTGCGCGCCGCCGCTCACGCTCTGGAAGAGGCCGGGCTGAACGTGACCGAAAGATTGCCGCCCGGTGTGAGTCGCGGCCAGGAGCTATGGCTGGCCCTCTTTTCGAGGGCCATACGTGGCCCATTGCTTGCGACCTACGCGGGCCGTGAAGAGGAGGCGGGCGCGTTCGTGCGCTTTATGATGGGCTCGCTCGCTGCCGAGCCCGCGCCCACGTTGGACGAGTTCACAGGCGCATGGGCCGAGCGAGACTGTTTGCGCGCCGCGCTGGTCGAGTGGATGAAGCAGACGCCGCTCATCCTTGCGCCCGTCGGAGCGACGCACGCCTTCGAGCACGGCGCGCGACGCGTAGAAGTCTCCGGCCGGATGTGGAGCGTCTTTCGCGCTTTCAGCTACTCGCAGACTTTCAACGTCTTCGGCCTGCCGGCCGTCTCTGTACCCGCCGGGCGCTCGCCCGAAGGCTTGCCCATAGGCGTGCAGATCGTCGGACGCCCCTTCGAGGAAGCGGCAGTGCTGGCCGCCGCTGCGGTCGTAGAAGAGGCGCTCGGCGGCTGGCAGCCCCCGCCGCTGCTGCCCCTGCTCGCTCTTTCGCCCGAAGGGCACAATCCGTTATAGTTCTACGCACAAAAGTCTTATACAGGATGCGCCACCGCAAGCGCGCGTCAAAAGTCCCCTGATTTCGGAGGTACACAATGATAGTCGGAGCCGCTTTACTCCTCTTCTTCTTCCAGGCTGAGGCCGGAGCCGCATTGCTTTTGTTCTTCTTCGCGTTCATCGCCATCGCCTTGCTGGTCATCGCCGCCAAGACGATCAAGATCGTGCCGCAGGCGACCGTCATGCTGATCGAGCGCCTGGGCCGCTTTAGCCGAGTTGGAACCAGCGGCCTCAACGTCATCGTGCCGTTTCTGGATAAGCCGCGCGGCGTTTACTGGACAAACACGCGGCCCGGTCTCTCTTCCATAGACCTGCGCGAGCTGTATATAGACCTCCCGCCGCAGCCCGTCATCACGCGCGATAACGTGACCATACACGTCGATTCGGTCGTCTACTGGCAGATCACCGATCCGATCAAGGCCGTCTACGAAGTGGCCGATCTGGTCGGCGGCATAGTGCAGTTGACGATTACGGGGATGCGCGCCGTGATGGGAGACATGGACCTGGATCATACGCTGTCGTCGCGCGATCAGATCAACGCCAAGCTGCGTTTGATTCTGGACGAGGCGACCGACAAGTGGGGCGTCAAGGTGACTCGCGTTGACGTGAAGAACATAAACCCGCCGGAAGACGTGCGCCTGACGATGGAAAAACAGATGACAGCGGAACGCAACCGCCGCGCTCTAGTCCTTCAAGCAGAGGGCGAGAAGCAGGCCGCGATCACGCGCGCAGAGGGTGAAAAGCAGGCCGCCATCACGCGCTCCGAAGGCGAGAAGGAATCTGCCATCCTGTCGGCAGACGGCGCGGCGCAGGCACGCCTTCGCGCGGCGGCCGCCGAATCCGAGGCCATCGCGCGCATCGCGCAGGCGATGCAGGGCCACGGCAATCCCGCGCAGTACTTAATCACGGCGCGCTATATAGAATCGCTGCGCGACATGACGCGCGGCAATAACTCGAAGGTGATCTTCATGCCGGTCGAGACTTCCGGCATGCTGTCCAGCATCGGCGCGGTCAAGGAGATGTTCAGCGAAACGGGCGAGAAGCGCTCGGGCCAGGACGACGGCGGCGCACAGCCACCTCCGCCGCGCCCCCGCCAACTTCCCACCTGATGATCTATCACAAGCGCATCTCCCCTAAGGACAAAGGTAAAGAGAGCGGCGAGGATTGCAATCCTCGCCGCTCTCTTCGCTTACGTTAGCTTAAAATGCGCGGCTGCCGCTATTCAACGTCGGCCCAGGCGCGTCCGTTTTCGTAGTGCAGCGTGACCTTGGAGATTTCGAGCAAGTTCAGATCGGCCCACTCTATGCTGTTGCCTTCCTTGTCCGTAACCTTCAAGTCCCATTTGGCGGCCTTCTCACTACGGCTGAAGTGTATGTTAACGCTCTCACCGTCGGCGAGCTGGTCTTGCCCTAGAACGTCTTCTTCCCACTCGTTCGAGCTATGCGGGGAGACAAAAAGCTCGTTGATCGTGACGCCCGTGTCGTTGACCAGCGTAAAATCCTGCCTGCCCTGTGTGAAAGCCGCAGGGATGAGCAGCATTGAAAGCGCGCAGACGACGACGAGCGCCGCCGCGCGGCTTAGGGGTCTCAGAGATGCATTCTTCATGTACAGGTGAATCCTTTCAAGTAGGTGGTGTTGGTGGCGATTGAAAGCGCCTGATATTGATCGGGGTAAGAGGAGAACTGTAGAATTGCGGACAAGCCCGTGATGCTTCGTTCTGCCTGGAATGATAAGAGCCCTTTAGTTGTCCCTGTTATCGTTCGCCAACCTCTTCTAGAAGGGTTCGGCACTGCTAATGACTTTAAGCCAGGCATAGCCGTAAGTCAAATTCAAATAAGTCAAATTCAGAGAGGTGACGGCGCTCCGGCCCCTCGTAGATATTCCGAGCGCGATTGCTGAGCACGAACGACCACGCTCCTCTGTGTTCAAAGAACATGCGTGCCTGCTGCGCTCCCTGGGGTTGAAGATGCAGGCTATTCCGGGCCCGTTAATGGATGGCGCGCCAACTCCGTGTAGCGTGAGCCGCCCGGCCCTAGCTCGCTTCGGAGCATAGAGAGGGCGTTGACGGAAAACACTGCGGGCGCGAAACCCTTCTCGTGATGGAGCGCCGCCAGCCTTCGCGCGCCTTCCGGCACACGCAGGCGCGCGATGGTCAGGTGCGGATGAAACGGCCTATCTTCACGCGGGAAACCGGCCTCGGCGCACTCGTCTTCGAGACGTTTATGGAGCCGCGCGAGCCCGCCCGAAGTATCCGTGATGCCGAGCCAGAGGACGCGCGGGAGACCGCGCGGCGGGAATACGCCCGCGCCTTCAAGGCTGAGGTCGAAGGGCTTAACGCCGCGTGCGACCCTCTCGGCCGCGCTCGACAAAGCGGCGGCGCATACGGGTTCTACCTCGCCCAGGAACTTTAAAGTGACGTGGAATTTTTCGGGTCGCTCCCAACCGGCCCGAACATCCGGCAGGCGGCTTCGCAGGTCTGCTATATGATCTGCGGCGCGCCCGCGTACCTCGGCAGGTAACTCTACGGCACAGAAGACGCGTAGTAAGGGAGGAGAACGAAGGGATGAGGGATGAGGGCGGAGGGATGAGGGAGGAAATGAAAGCTTCTTTCTTTTCTTATTCATCCCTCATCCCTCATCTCTTATCCCTTATCTTTTCGCCCTCATCCCTTATCTTTCCTCTCTTATTTAGCTGGCGCGAGGACGAGCATCTCTCGCGTCGCGGCGGCGGTCGCCTGGGCTGTGAAGGGAAAAACCCGCGGCGTGACGGCGCGCCAGTCCGCGAGCTGGTCTTTCCAGTGTGGGCTTGACGGATTGCCGGATTCGCCGAGCGCTATGCCCTGCTGCGTCTTGTCCCAATCGGCCGGATCGGCGATGAAGCGCATGGAAACGTAACGGCCCACGTTCACCGTAGGATTATTCGAGTCCGTGCCGTCTTGAGGGAAGGGAGGAATAGTGAATTGCAACCCTATCAGAGGCGCGCGGGCGAGCGGGTGCGGGAAGACCGCCTGCGTGAAGCTGCCCCAGGTCCACTTCGCTTCATCCGCGCCGATACGTTTTTCGACCATTGTGCGCGCTTCCCTCTCGCAAGCTCGCAGCAACTCCGCGTAGGTTTTGAATTCCACGGGCAGCCAGGAGCGCGGGCGCTCCATGAGAATGCGATCGATGAACGTATTGCTGTTGCTCCAATCGTAATCTTTGGCAAGCTCCGGGCCGAGGGCGGCCTCGAAGATACGGCGACGCAGCGCAGTGCGAATCAATGTCGCCATCAGCGCCGCGCGCGAATCCGCCTGCATACGCCCGTCCCAGCCCTCCAACAGCTTTACGGTCTCAAGCCATTTAGCGTCCCCCTCGGCGGCGGGCGCTGACTCGCGCGCGGCCCGTACGACCTCGCGCGCAAGGAGCGCCGCCCCTATCGAGTAGATGTCGCCCTGTATGCGGCGAAAGTCTTCGGCGGTCAGTTTTTGTTCGGCTTGCAGCAATTCGTAGATGCGTCGCGCGCGGTAGGGCGCGGCCCAGTTATGCGTGAGCAAGAACGGATAGCTGCGGCCTACGATGCGTTGGTTCGCCGTCACGATCATGCCCGAAGGCGGGTCAAACAGGTGCGGAAGCTGATCGAAAGGGATATAGCCCGTCCAGTCTCCCGCAGTGGTCGTCCCGTCGTAGGGCGTGCTCCCGTCGCCGGACTTTCTCAGCGGGACTTTCCCCGCCGCGTAGTAGCCTATGTGCCCGTCAACGTCCGCGTAAACCATGTTCTGCATAGGGCCCGTGTAGCCTGAGAGGGCGTTGCCGAAATCCTTCCAGTTGCGCGCGCGGTTGAGCGCGTAGAAGCTCGCTATGCTCTGAAGCCCTGCGTCGAGCGCCGTCCAGCGCAGGGCATAGCGTAGCGAGTCCTTCTCAAACACTATGGGCCCATGCCGCGTCACCGTCACGTCGAGCGGGACGGTCTCGGTCTCCGTGCCAGTAAAGCCCTTGCGGACTTTGATCTCTTCGCGGCGCACAGCGGCCTCGCGCCAGCCACCCGGCGTCATGTAGCGTCGTGGATTCTCCTTATCGAACTTCTCCAGATAAAGATCGGAGACATCCGGCCCGACGTTGGTGAAGCCCCATGCGATGGAGGCGTTGTGACCGATGACGATGCCGGGCAATCCCGGCGCGGTCACGCCCGCGACGCGCACGCCCGGCGCGCTCAGGTGCGTCATGTACCAGATCGAGGGAGCAGAGGCCGGGAGATGCGGGTCGTTGGCCAGCAGCGGCTTGCCCGAAGCGGTGCGTTTGCCGCTCACCACCCAGTTGTTGCTCGCCATGCGATTCGCGCCCGTGAGGCCGAGGCGCTCAAGCGCTCGCTCTTGCGTCTCCCTACGTAGGCCAAGCGAGCGCAGCGCGGCGCGGCTTCGCGCGCTGTTGATGCGTTGGGGGCTGGGCAGCGCCCTTGAGCCTTTTCTCTTTACGTCGTCCGTGCCGACGACTAAAACATCGAGCGGGGAGGTTTCGACTAGCAGCGCCTCCCGTTTCTCCGCAGGCAGAGAGCCGAGGGCGGCGCGCATCAAGTCCGTCTGCCAGTTGTCCGTGAGCACTTCAAAGAAGAGCTTGCCCATCAGGAGCGAGTCGGTCGGCGTCCAGGGGCGCGGCCTGTATTGGAGTATCTGGAACTCCGGCGGCAAAGACTTTGCGTCGAGCGAATCCATGAGGGCGTTGACGCCGCGCGCGTAGGCTTCGAGCATGGCGCGCTCCTGCGCGGGCGTTGCGGCGACCTCCGCTTCAACCACGCCCTGAAAGCCGTAGGTGCGATGAATCTTATCCTGCTCAAGCGCGTCGCGTCCGAAAATCTCCGCCAGCTCGCCGCGCGCCGTGCGCCGCATCAAGTCCATCTGCCACAGCCTGTCGCTCGCCGTCGCATAACCCTGGGCGAAGTAAAGATCGATCTCGTTGGCGGCTTCAATATAAGGGATGCCGCGCTCGTCGCGCCGCACAATCACGCGGTCGCGCAAGCCCTGAAGGGTGACGCTGCTTTGACCGGACTCGGCCACGCCCGCCTGCTGCGAGGCCGTTCGAGCCGTGGGCGGCGACGCGCCCGGCAACGAGAGCGACAGGAACAGGCAGAGAAGCGCGCAACCTTTTTTCATCGACAGAACCTCGACGCAAAATAAGAGAACCGGGACGGGGCGTCCCTATCCACACACGCGCACGCGCGCGAGACGCCGGAAGACCGCAGGCCGCTCATAGAGAGACAGAGCAGACGCGCGCAGCCGCGAGCGCAAAAGCTTCCGCGCCGTCGATCATCCAAGGGGCTTCGGCCGTCTCTTCCTTAGCCTAACATACGACAGTCGCCCGCCGCGCCCGGAAACTTCCCCTTCGCTAGTGCGTTGACGCTCGGCGGTGCGAGCCGCTACAATCCGCGCGACGTTCTAGAAGTAATGCCCCGGCTCCATCCGCCTGGTTCAGGCTCGGGGCCGCGCCTCCACGGTCGCTTTCAAAATAGTTCGCGCGGGAAACGGTTCGGCCAAATTCAAATGTTGCGTTCACGCTTAAAGAATATCATCTGCCTGCTGCTGCTGGCCTTCTGGTCGGCGGTGGGCGCGAGCGCGCAGCAGCGCCCGCTCCTGACCGAAGACGTGGACATCATTCCGCCCGGCACGGTTCGCATAGAGGCGGGCATTGATTTCATGCAGAACGCGAAATTTCCGCTCTCGGGATTGACGGGCGATCTGACGCGCGTCGGCGTCATCGGCATCAACGTCGGCCTGTCGCCTAACGTAGAGTTCCAGATCGACGGGACGGTGCAGAACTTCCTGAGCATCAACTCCCAGAGCCTGCCCTCGCCGATCCAGCTAGGCTTCGCGCCAGGGGCCAACTCGACCAACGACACGGGCGACTTTACGCTTTCCACCAAGATCAAGCTGAGGAATGAGACGAAGCATGGCCCGTCGCTGGGTTTTCGATTCGGCGTGCAGCTGCCGAACTCGAACCAGGGGCGCGGCATCGGCGTCAACCAGATCAACGCCTACGGCATGATCCTGGCCGGTAAGAAGTTCGGCGAGAACGCGCGGGCCAACTTCTTCGGAAATCTGGGGCTCGCAATCCTGACCGCGCCGACCCAGGCCTTCACGCAGAACGACGTGCTGCTCTACGGGTTTGCGGGCATCGTCCGTCTCAATAAGCAGTTTAATTTCGTCGGCGAGGTCAACGGGCGCGCGAGCACGCGCCGTGGCCGCGCGCCGCTCGGCACCGAATCGCTGTCGGAGGCACGGCTCGGACTACAGATCAAAGCCTCCGGCCTTCGCTTCGATTTCGCAGGCATCGCCGGGCTGACGGATTTCAGCCCCCGCTCCGGCGTCACCTTCGGCGTCACCTACGATACCCCCACCGTCTTCGCTCCGGTCAAATAAAAGCAGTGACGAGTGACAAGTGACGAGTGACAGGCTAAACTCCTATTTTGCTTATCACTCGTCACTTGTCACTCGTCACTGCTTTTTATGCTTGATTGGTTGAGCGCCACTATCAACTGGCTTCAGGAGTCGTTCGCGCACGTCGTCGAATGGCTCGAACGCTTTATCATAGGCGTGCCGATGTATGTGGCCGCGCCCTCCATGGTCTTGATCGGGGCGCTCGATTCTTCGCTCCTCTCGCTGCCTGAGATCAACGATTACCTGGTCGTCATGCGGTGCACGAAAGACCCTTACGCGGTCTTCTACTTTCCGCTGTTCGCGGCCGCCGGGTCTGTCATCGGGTGTATGCTGCTCTACACGATCCTACGGCGCGGCGGCCAGGCCGTGTTGCGCCGCCGTTTTCGCTCCGATCACATAGAGCGCGTCGAGCGCGCTTACGCTCGATTCGGTTTCCTGGCGCTGGCCGTCCCGGCGCTTCTCCCGCCGCCGATGCCCTTCAAAATCTTCGTGGCGACGGCCGGGGCGCTCGAATATCCGCGCTGGCGCTTTATGATTACGGTCATGATCGCGCGTTCGCTGCGCTATTACATAGAGGGGACGCTGGCGGTCTTTTACGGCGAGCGCGTCTTGCAGTTTCTCAAAGAGAACGGAGTGATAATCCTAGGCGTAGTCGCCGCCGTCTGCCTCGTCGGGCTCGCGGTTTATTTCATCACGCACCGCAACCAGCCGGCGTCGGCTGCCGCCGCAAGCGACCCGCCGGAGACGAAGATCGGCATCGATGCGGCCGAGGCGGAGACGGAAAAATAAGAGGGGGCGAGAGGTCGGAGGCTATTCAATCGTTAACCTCTCGGCTGTTAAGGAGTGACAGGATTTTGAAGTGGCTTTTAAGAAAGATAACGAACGGGCTCGGGCACGTGTCGCAATACCTGGTCGCCTATGGCCCGTTCGGGTTGTTCGCCATCGCGCTCTTGGATTCGGCGCTGGTCCCGCTGCCGGGCGGCGCTGATGCCGTGATGATTCTGCTGGCGACGGCCAGGCCCGCCTGGTGGCCCCTCTACGCCGGGGCGGCGACGCTCGGCTCGGTCATCGGATGCGTCATCCTTTATTACATCTCGCGGCGTGCGGGAAGACGAGCGCTGGCGCGCTTTTCGGAATCGAAGCAGAGGCGCGTCAAAGAATTGATAGACCGCTACGACGTGCTCTCCGTGCTCGTCGCCTCAGTCTTGCCGCCTCCGTTTCCTTTCAAGCTGTTCGTCATCACAACGGGAGTCTTTCGCCTCAACGTCTGGCGCTTTGCGGCGGCCATCTTTGCCGGTCGCGCGTTTCGTTTTATGCTCGAAGGCTACCTCGCCGCGCGTTACGGCGAGCACGCCAGGGAGTTGCTCGCGCGTTACTATCCCACGATCGGCATCGGGCTTGCCGTCTTGATTATTCTGGTCTTTGTGGCGCGAAGCCTGCGTCGCAAAAAGGCTGTTGAAGACGGCGAGGCGACGGATGAGCAGATGTCAGGGGCCGGGTGAAAGGGGAAGACGAGCGCGAGTGCGAGCGAGCGATTCAAGCGCGCGCGCCCGCGCAATTCAGCAGGTGGCTTTCGAAACAGGCGAGGCGGGCTCGAAGTTGAAATGAAAGCGCCGCGCCGCCGCCAGGTCGCGCACGCCGTACTCCTCCAGACGCGTGAGCATGCGTATGAAAATCTCTGCGGTCGCGAGCGCGTCGTCGGCCGCCCGGTGGCGATTGATGATCGGGATCGTAAAATGTTCGGCCAGCGTATGCAGACGGTAGTTCAAGAGGCCCGGAAAGATGCGGCGCGACAGCTTCACCGTGCAGAGCTGCGAATTAATCATGCGGCGGCCCGGAAAGACGCGCGCGATCTCGTGATTGAGGAAACGAACGTCGAACTGAGCGTTGTGCGCCACCAGTACGGACTCGCCCAGGAAGTCCAGCCAGGCCGGGGCGATGTCCGCGAACAGGGGCGCTCCCTTGACCATCGCGTCGCTGATCCCCGTCAGGCGGGCGATGAAGGGCGGGATCGGTATTTCCGGGTTGACCAGCGAGTTGCACTCGGCGACGATACGACCCCGGCTGACGCGGTACGCGCCGACCTCCATAATCCGCGACGGAGGCGCTTTAGCGCCCGTCGTCTCGACATCGACGACGACGAAGTCCGTTTCGTGTAAGGCGCGCGCCTCGGCGTCTTCGCAGACAAGCTCTACGATCAGGTCGTCGCGCAGCAGAAGGCGGTGATCGTCCTTGACCAGGTCGGCGACGACGAGCGCCGCCAGCTCCGCATCGAGGTCGGAAAGCTTCAGGACGATATCGGCTATGTCCACGACGGGCGCGCATCCGCCCGCGACGCGCAGCATATCGACCGCCTCCTGTACGAGCGCGGAATCGGAAACGAGATTGCGGCGGCCCTGCATGGGGCGACATTGTAGCACGCGCGAGCGCCGCAGAAAACGAGGTGAAGAATTGCTGGCCGGCGAAGTGATCGAGAGATTCAGACGAACAGGAGCGCTGCTCGAAGGCCATTTCATCCTGTCGAGCGGCCTTCATAGCCACGTCTACCTGCAATGCGCGCTCGTGCTTCAACACCCTTCGGAGGCAGAGGCGTTCGGGCGCGCGTTGGCCCAACAGTTCAAGGGACAAAATATACTTGCGGTCGCATCGCCCGCCATCGGCGGTCTCGTCATCGGCTACGAGGTCGCGCGCTCACTCGGCGCGCGATTTATCTGGACGGAGCGCGACGCCGATGGGGCCATGAGGCTCCGGCGCGGCTTCACCGTCAGTCCGGGCGAGGAGATACTGGTCGTCGAAGACGTAATCACTACGGGCGGCTCTACGCGCGAGACCATCGCGGCGTTGCGCGCGGCTGGGGCGCTGGTGGTCGGCGCTTGCTCGATCATAGACCGCTCGCAGGGGCGCGCCGACGTTGGCGTCCCGCGCCTCGCGCTCGCCACGCTGGACGTGCCGGCAGTCTCGCCCGCCGCCTGTGACCTTTGCGCGCGCGGCGAAGAGGCCGTCAAACCCGGAAGCCGGAAAAACAGTGACAAGTGACTCGGTGACAAGCCTGGAACTTGTCTTTCATCTCGTCGCTTGTCACTCGTCACTCGTCGCTGCCCTCTTATGAATTATAAGTTGACGCTTCAATATGACGGGACGGATTTTCATGGCTGGCAGGCGCAGGGCGATGAGCAGCGTACGGTGCAGGGCGAGCTTGTGCGTGTGCTCTCGCTGATTGACGGCGGGGCTGTGGCGGTGCACGGGTCTGGACGTACGGATGCGGGCGTGCACGCGGAGGGGCAGGTGGCAAGCGTCCATCTAAAGCGGGAGATCAGCCCCTGGAAGCTGCGCGCGGCGATCAACGGGAATCTGGCGCGCGACGTGCGCGTCGTCGAAGCCTGCACAGTGGCGGACGATTTTCATGCGCGATATTCCGCGCGCGGCAAGACCTACATTTATAGAATCTTCAACTCGGCGGTCGTCTCGCCCTTCTGGTTTCGCTACGCGCATCAAGAGGCGCGCACCCTTGATATCGAGCGGATGCGTGCGACGGCAAGCCTCTTCCTGGGCCAACATGATTGGACTGCATTTTCGGCGGCGCAGTCGGACACGGAGACGCGCGTGCGCCACATCACCAGGCTTGAGATCAAGGAAGCGTGGGACGAGCGCGGGCGCGGGCGGCTGGTGGAGATCAGCGTGAGCGCCGACGGCTTTTTGCGCTACATGGTACGCTCGATCGCGGGCACGCTCCTGGCGGCCGGTCGCGGCGAGATGGACGAAGTGAGGGTTGAGCGTGCGATCAACGCGGGCGAGCGCGAGCTTGCGGGCGCGACGGCTCCCGCCTGCGGGCTGACGCTTCTGCACGTCCAATATGATTGACATAGTGCGCCGTAGAAGTAAGAATGTGCGGCGTCTGCTCGAAAGAGCGGCAAAGGCGTAAGGGGCCGGCCGGCCCCGGACTATCATCTTCAGTCCGGTCAGAAGCCCCCTCTAGTCCGGGAAGGAATCGAATGCTCGCGGATTTCTCCGAAGTCGTAGAGCGTGGAACGCGCGACGAGTTGTTGCTGGCGGCGATCGATTGGGAGCGCCTGCCGCGACACGTCGCGATCATCATGGACGGCAATGGGCGCTGGGCGGCGCAGCGCGGCCAGCCGCGTGTAGTGGGCCACCGCGCGGGCGTTGAGGCGGTGCGCGCGGCGGTCGATACGGGCGCGCGCCTGGGCCTGGGCGCGCTCACGCTCTACGCTTTCTCGACCGAGAACTGGAAGCGCCCGCGCCTCGAAGTTGACGCATTGATGCGTATGCTCAGGCGTTACCTGCGGCTTGAGCTGGACGAGATAGACCGGCAGAAGATACGTTTTCAGGCCATAGGGCGCACGGGCGCGCTCGCCGAAAATGTGCGGCGAGAGATCAGCCGCGCCACCGAGAGGACGGCTGCGAATACCGGCATGGTCTTGAACGTCGCTTTGAATTACGGAGGCCGTGCGGAGATCGTTGACGCCTGTCGCGCCGCCGCGTCGCGCCTGATG
>DASQYE010000515.1:0-2927 GCA_035639355.1 Pyrinomonadaceae bacterium | reverse complement strand
CATGGTCTTGGCCCAGTATTCGTATCCCACGTCGGAAGGATGAAATCCGTCTTCGGAGAAGAACTCCGGGTGCGACGGGATAACCTCGTGCGTCACCGTATAAGCGTCAACGACGAGCAGATTGTAGCGCCCGGCGATCTCCGCTATGCGCTGGTTATAAAGCTCTATGCGGCGGCGCACCTCCCCGCGCATAAAGACGGGCACGACGGGCGCGAGCGAGACATCCGGCAGGTTGGTCACGACGATGGGAGAGTCCCCGCCGGCCCTGAGGCGTTTGACTATCTCCTCGTAGTTGCGCGCGAATCGTTCGACCGCGACGCCACGGCCCGCGTCGTTGATGCCTATGCCGAGCGTCAGAAGCGTCGGGCGCGCTCTCGTGCCCGGCCCGACCTGCTCGCGCAGCACGTCGTCCGTGGTCGCACCGCTCACGCACAGGTTAATCAGGCTCGACGCGGGGCGCTCCATTTTGATCCGCTCGAAGAGGCGCGCGACATAGCCGCCATGACGCGCGCCCGTGCCAGCGCCGGTCGAGTCTCCGAGCGCCACGTAAACTACGGGTGCGTCCGCTTTATTATTCGCCATATTATTCGCCATCCCGGATTGTTCCTCCTTTTGATATAAGGTGTGAGGCGCACAGGAGGCCGTGGCGGAAGTGATCGCCGCCAGGATGAGGAGCGCGAGCATCGTGCGCTCGATGCCGTAAAGGAGTATTGCGAGTCTCATTCTTCCCCCTTGATCGCGCGGAGGCGATTCAGCGCACGGGCTCGCGCAAGATAGCCTCGGCGGCGAGCGACGCCCTTTGCGCCGCCCGCGCCTGCGCCCGTTTGAGCCCTGCGATCTGCAAGAGCGATTCGCCCGTCCTCGAAAGCATACGTACAAGGTCGCCCTCTTCGGCGCGCGTCTCCTTGACCAGCTCGGCCCACTCAGCGCCGCCGGCCCAGCGCGCGGCCGCTGCCGCCGCCGAGAAGTTTATCTCCGGCGCGGGCTCTAACCCCTGCTTCCATTCCTCTGTGGCGACCTTATAGGCAACGTCCTCGAACTTCGCAAGCGTCGTCACCATCCGGTCGTCCAGCTCAAGCTCGCCGTAGTCGCGCTCGGCGTCCGATGCGAGCGCCGCCATCAGTCCGGCGGCGTGCTCCACGTCGAGCGCATCGAAGAGACCGTGACGCACCGCCTCGCCGACCAGGAGCGTGCGGTCTACATGCAGGTCGGCGAGCCACTTTCCGCGCTCCGTCACGCGCTCCTCTGTGAAGTCCAGATAATCGAAAGCGGCCAGCACGCGCGCCCTGCGCTCGAAGGGCTGCCACACGTCTGCGCGCAGGGCTTCGATACGCGCGCCCGCGCGCTCGACCCGTTCGGCGTCCTCTATCACAGACCAGAGGGCTTCGGCGCAGATAGACTTTTCATCTGCGCTCAGACCCGTGGGAGCCAGCTTGTCGATCATATTATTGATAAGCTCTACGGGCTCGCCCTCGTCGTCGCGCGCCTCTCTGAGTCGCGGCTCGTGAAGAAGTAGCTCGCGGCCACGGGCGCGCACGTCCGCGAAAGCGTCTTCGATCGCATCCTCGTTCAAGGGGTAGACGGTCTCGTAAACACGGCCTATGCGTTCGAGGGCGAGGCTGGCGCTGCGCCCGTCCTCGCGTATGCCGACGAGATTCGCGCCGCGACGGCGCGTAACGAGCACGAGCCGGCGGCCGCTGCGGCCTATGCCGACCATGCGTCCGGGCACTACCGTCTCGTCCAGCCAGCGCATGACCATTTCGGCGCGCGTCTGCGGCAGCCGCTCAAGCAAACGTGCGCGCGCGCTCGCCAGTCGTTCGAGCCCGCGCGCCACCGACGTAGGCAAGCTGCACCCGGCCGCGTCCAGCCTCTCTCTGATGCGGCGCTCGCTCTGCTCTCGCTCGCGCTCCAGTCGCGTGATGCGCCGTGTCACGTCGCGAAAGGCGAAGCTGCGCTCGGCTATGTCGCGCACGTGCGCGAAGCTCTTGTAGGCGTCCAGGAGATTGAGGAGCGTCGAGTAGGTCGCTCGGAAACGGCTTTGCAGCGGGTCGGGCGGGGCTTCCAGTAGATGCGCTATGCGCTCCGGGTCTTGATGCAGGCCGGGCGCGGCGACTACGAAGCCGACGCGGTCGCGGCCACGGCGGCCCGCGCGTCCCGTCATCTGCTGCAATTCGGAGGCGGAGAGCTGCCGCCACCCGCTTCCCGTTCGTGCGTCCACGTTCGAGATGACGACCGTGCGCGCAGGAAAATCGACGCCCGCCGCGACCGTCGCCGTCGCGAAGATCGCGTCCAGGAGGCCCGCGCTCATCAAACGCTCTATGACAAGCTTCCAGGCAGGTATGTGCCCGGCGTGATGCGCCGCGACGCCTCCGCCGATGATCGTCTCCCAATGGCGATGACCGCGAACTTCCGGGTGCTCTTCGACGAAGCTGCGAAGTATGCGGCGGCGCGCTTCGCGGCGCTCGGAAAGTGAGTCGCGCCTGGCGAGAGCCGCTTCGGACGCAGCCTGATCGCAGCGCCTACGCGTCGGCAGGAAGATGATGGCTGGCAGCAGCTCGTAAGACTGTAGGGCCGCAAGCAGCTGTGCGGGCGGCATCTCCGGCATACTCAGCTTCAACGCCGTGGCCCCCCCCTTCCGGGTCTCCACCCGGCGCGCTGTGCGTTGGAAGCGCGCTCCTTCTGCTGCTCGCCCAGGCGGACGATCTCCGGGTTCAGGCCGCCCGCGACCCCTAGCAGCGGCATCAACTCGCCTTCGGGGAGAAGAAAGGCTGCGCGCAGGGGGACGGGCCGCGCCCCTGGACGCGAGACGACGCCGCAGCGCACCCCCCGCACCTCCGCGATCCAGGCCGCGAACTCCTCCGCGTTGCCGATGGTCGCCGACAGCAGCAACAGTCGTATGCGCGGCGGCGACAGTATGATCGCTTCCT
>DASQYE010000514.1:0-5282 GCA_035639355.1 Pyrinomonadaceae bacterium | reverse complement strand
AACGTTTCTTACGAGCTTCGGCGGGCTCCAGGACAAAAGCTCTTCCCCACAATCTCAGCCGGACAGCTCGCAGACGAGCATCTCAAGCTGAAGGCGCGGTGTGGCGCGGGAGGTTTTGATGGCAAGGTCAGCGGCGGCGATGCGATTGATACTGCGCGCCAGGGCTGCGGCGTCGCTGCGCCGCGCGGTGGCCAGGAATTCCTCGCGTTTGCTGTAAGGCATGGCGACGAGCCGGAAGACTTCCTGGTTGGGCGCGCCGCGCGACATCAATTCTTTTGCGAGCGCGAGCCGGTGATAATTGCTGGCGATGAGCCCCATCAGCATCAAAGGCTCCGCGCCGTCGTCCAGAAGGCGCTCTAAAGTTTGCAGGGCGCGTTGGCGGTTGCGCGTAATCAGGTGATCCGTCAGCTCGAAGTTGGACAACTCGCGCGAACGGCCCACCAGCGCCTCTACCATCTCCATCGTGATAAAGCCCGTCTCGGCGGCAGCAGCCGCCAGCTTGTCCAGCTCGTTCGAGAGTATGCGAACGCTGCTGCCGACGAGCGCTATGATTTGATGAAGGGTGCGTTCGTCCGCCTCGACCTTCAGCTCTTTGAGGCGGCCCCTGGCCCAGAGGGCCAGCTCTCTATCGTCCAGCGGCGCGAACTCTACGCTCACGCAAGTCTCGATCAGCGTCTTGCTAAGCTTGCGCCGTTTGTCCAGCTCGTCGGCCAAAAGGATGACGACGCTCGATTCGGCGGGGCGATGGACGTAGCGCGCGAGCGCCTCTTCGTCCGCCTCACGCAAGCGCGCAAAGTCCGTTATGCGCACGACGCGACGACGCGCCATCATCGGAAGCTGCTCGGCCGTGGCGATTGCCTGTTGCACGTCTACACTCAGCAGGCTATAGCTCGTCTCGTTGAATTCGCGCAAGGGGGCGTCCGTGAGCGCCGCCTCGCTGATGGCACGCGCGGCTCGCTCGCGCAGGTAGCCCTCTTCGCCGAACAGCAGATAGAGCGGTGCGAGTTGCTTCGCTTTGAGGGCACGCCGTAGCTCTTCGCGCGTGATGAGGCTCATTTCTCTTCGTTGACTCCGAAGCCGTTGATGAGGGTTGAAACGACCGATTCGGCGAAGCTGCGGGCCATGCGCTGCACGGCGGGGTCTTCCTCGTTGAAGAAGCTGCGCGGGTCGTTGGCGAACTCGAATTCCCCTCGAAAGACGAAGTTCTGATTATCGTAGAGCACACGATTCTCCACCTGATCGCGCACCGTCACGGCGGCGACGATTGTGACCTCGAAGACGCGCGCGCGTCCCCTCTCGTCTAACAGCACGCCGCCGAAGCCGAAGCTCTTGATGACGCCTTCGACTACGGCATCAGCGCCCTCTCGGTCGCCCTGCACGCGCAAGCCCCGCCCGCGCCGCACGATCTCGTTAATCACGGCCTCGCTGAAACGCGACTCGATCTTGTAACGCAGCGCCTCGTTCTGAAACGCGGGCACGGCTACGGTGCGAATGTGCTTCGGCAGCTGGTTCTTTGTCACAGGCTTGTAGCATTCGGCGAAGCCCGTGACGAAACCCAACATGGAGAGAAGCGCGCACGCACGCCATAGCTTTTGCAACGGGGTCATTGAGTTGTTCTCCATTGACGGTTCGATCCTGCCGGCTATTCTAACGGGTCGCGCGTCCGATTGCATCAGCGACGCGCGCGGTTTCCTGTGCGGCCCTTACGTCGTGAACGCGCACGATGTGCGCCCCGTTCAAGATGGCCGCCGTGACGGTCGCCATCGTCCCGAAGATTCGCCCGTCTACGGGCGTGCCTTCGAGGAGGCGTCCGATGAAAGACTTGCGCGATGTGCCCACGAGGAGCGGGAAACCGGGCAGGCGGAGCGCCAGCTCACCGAGCCTGGCGATCAGCTCCACGTTCTGTTCCAGGCTTTTACCGAAGCCTATGCCTGGGTCCAGGACGATCGAGCCGGGGGGGACGCCGCGCCGCTCGGCCATCGCGATGCTGCTGCGAAGGCTGCGCGACACTTCCTCTAAAACGTCCGAAACGGGCGGCAGGCGGTGCATCGTCGCGGGCGTCCCGCGCGAGTGCATCAGCACCAGCCCGGCCCCGGCCCTTGCCACCTCATCGGCGACGCGGAAATCGAAGCGAAGAGCTGAGATGTCGTTGACTATCTCGGCCCCTGCGTCGAGCGCCGCGCGCGCCACCTCCGCCTTCGTAGTGTCAACGGAGATTGTAACCTCCGTTGACTTCGACAGGTGTTCGATGACGGGGAGGATGCGACGCATCTCTTCTTCCGCCGTGACGGGCGTGGAGCCAGGCCGCGTAGATTCGCCACCGATGTCTATGATGTCCGCGCCCTCCGCGATCAAAGCTGAGGCGCGGGCGCGCGCCTGCTCGAACGTGTAGAACTGCCCGCCGTCGCTGAAACTATCGGGCGTGACGTTGAGGACACCCATAAGGAGCGTGCGCTCGCCCAAGTGAAGCGTATGCCGCGACAGTTTCCACTCGTGCTGCATAAGGAAAAGGTAAACCAAAGAAGGCGAAAGTAAAAGGCGGCCGGTTTTAGGTTTCGTTAGCGCCAGGTCATCTCGTCATAGTCGTACTGAAGCATTCTCTTTGTGGTCAGGAAAGGTTCAAAAACCTGACGGGGATTCTGTTGATGTGCAATCGAGGTAGGAAGTGACGGGCAATTTTCCCAATTCATATCCGGGGCCGGAGACTTCTTACTGGCGAACGGTCTGCAAATCATAGTCGAACGAGACTCCGTCGTGGCTCGGGGTTGGGTCGCAAATGCTACCCTGCTAAACCTTCCGAAGACACAGCGGATTCCGTTGTCGTCCATCCTGCGTTTAATTAACCGCGAGGAGACGGAAGAAGATGACCCGGCTCTTCTGGAATATCTTGTAGTACACGCGACCGATCACTTAAGAGTTTTTCAAAGCCGCGTGACGGCAACGAAGGAGCCATCGGAGGTCTCCCCAGATGAGCATGAAGCCTTTTCTATTGATCTTGACTACCTCAGGCCGCAGGAGGCGCATGAATCTCACGCCGAAAATATTCACCCATATCTCTGGCAACCTTTCGTGACGCCTATCATCTGATAACTTCGTGCTTTTATTGGTAGACTTCCCCCGTCCTTACTCTTTTCGTTAATCATAAATTTGCAGGGTATTTGAATAATACGCTCTCCTCAGGTACTACTTCGTCTTGAACTCAAGAGCTGTATGTCCGCTCGTTAGACGCTCTCGTATTCCGATCTGGTCTGTAGCCGTTATTCATAACCCGCTCATCTATAACCGGATTTAGTCGAACAAACCCGATCACTACGTATCTGTGGTAATGGGGCTACAGACAACAGAACCTCTGCCGCAATCTACACGAGAGGATGCACCGGCTTAACAGTTGGGCATTCTATCGTGAGGGACAGCATAAACCTCAAGATTTTAAGGAGCCTATGCCCCGCATGCGTATTCGCACTGATTCAAGCTTATTCGCTTATATTATTTCAGCTCTTCTCTCATACACGTTGCTCATCTCTTTATTCGCGCCTCTGATGGTTCGCAGGGCGAGTGCAGCGCCGCCTGAGCCTACGGAAACCTCATCCGGCAAAGCTGCCTCCACTGTCGCTGTTAACAATTCACAGGCCGAGCGGCGCGAAGGCGAGGTTCTAGTGCGCTTTCGAGAAGGCATAGCCGAAGCAGACAAGAGCGCCTTAGCTGGCTCCTTAGGGGCACGGCGCGGGCGTCGTGTGCGTGGCAAATCGCGCATTGAAAGGCTCAATCTTACATCCGGTCGTGACCCGCAGGCCGTCGCGGCCGAGCTGCGCTTAAACCCTAAGGTCGAGTTGGCTGAGCCTAATTTTCTTCTGCATCATGACGAGCTGGTTCCCGACGACGGCCGCTTCGGCGAGCAGTGGGCGCTTAGAAACACAGGGCAGGGCGGCGGGCTCGTCGGCTCGGACATCAACGCTGCGATGGCCTGGGAGAAGACCACTGGCGCACAGTCCACCGTTATCGCTGTCATCGACAGCGGTGTTGACTTTACGCATCCGGATTTGGCCCTTAACCAGTGGACTAATCCCGGAGAGGTCGAGAACGGAAGAGACGACGACGGCAACGGCTTTGTCGATGACCTTCATGGCTGGGACTGGGTGTCGGGCAGCAACCTGATCCACGACGAGCAGGGGCACGGCACATCCGTTGCGGGCGCTATCGCCGCGCAGGGCAACAACGCCGACGGGATAACGGGCGTCATGTGGCGAGCCGGTTTGATGAGCCTGCGCGTGCTGGACAATACGGGCACGGGCGATATAGCCACGGCCGTGGAGGCCATCGATTACGCTATCGAGCGCGGAGCGCATGTCATCAACTGCTCGTGGGGCACTAATGAAGAATCGCTTATCCTGCGCGATGCCATAGAGCGGGCGGGACGAAGCGGTGTGGTAGTGGTCTGCTCGGCGGGCAACAGCGGACGAGACATTGAGACGGCTCCTTATTACCCGGCCTCCTTCGGCTTGCCCAACCTTGTGGCAGTGGCTTCAACCGATGGCTTTGACCGCATAGCTTCGTTCTCCAATCATGGCGCAACGCACGTCACGGTGGCGGCTCCGGGGACGGATATTCTGACGACACAGATGGGCGGCGGCTATAGGGTTGTGAGCGGCACGTCTATCTCAGCACCTATGGTCAGCGGTGTGGCCGGATTGATTAAGACGGTACGACCCTGGCTGAGCGCCAATGGGACGGCGGCGGCGATCAAAGATGGCGCGCGTCGCGTAGCTGAGCTTTCAGGGCAGACCTCTACAGGCGGAATCGTGAGCGCATCCGGCGCTCTTGAGGCATTGCAGGGGCCGGATACGCCTCCGCCGCCGGGAGACGGCGACGATAACGGCGGCGATACGACCGTGCGGTCTCCCGAGCAGGGATATGGCAGCGGCGGCACAGCGCCCGACGGCGGCTTCTCGACCGCTCCCCCCGACTCAACCCAGGGAACACCAGGCGCAGGCTTGCCTAATCTGGACTCAGCGCGCAACTTAGAGCCCGCTACGCCGAAAGCTCCACCCTCCATCCATGCCGATCTCCTGCCGGAATGTATGGACGAGTGCGGCGGTTCATATCCGCCTTTGGGCACGGGCAGTGACCCTGACTTCGCGACGGCGCGCGTCGACCCTGAGAATGAGACCGGACAGGCGGGCGTTGATCTAGGCTCGCGCAATTTCAACTGGGGTCAACCCCTGGTTAGCCTTAAGGGGCGTGCCGGCTTAGACCTCTCGCTCACGCTCTCTTACAACTCGCTG
>DASQYE010000513.1:0-4556 GCA_035639355.1 Pyrinomonadaceae bacterium | reverse complement strand
CTTTCGCTTTCTTCGCCTCCCTTTCTTCGCTGTGGCTCGCTTGCGCTTCCGTATCTCTTGCGTGTAGGGTTTAAGCTCTAATCTCCCATTTGAGTGCGGCTCTGATTTCGCCTCTCTTTTGACGAACCGATGACGACCTCCTCGACACCCATGCTCAGGCAGTACCATGAGCTGAAGCGCCAGCATCCGGGCACGCTCCTCTTTTTTCGGCTGGGCGATTTCTACGAGCTGTTTTTCGAGGACGCGCTGGTGGGCGCGCGCGAGCTTGAGATTACCCTGACGGCGCGGCACAAGGAGCGCGGCGATCCCATACCGATGTGCGGCGTCCCGCATCATGCCGCTTCGGGTCACATCGCGCGACTGGTTCGCAAGGGCTATCGCGTCGCCATCTGCGAGCAGACCGAAGACCCGCAGCTTGCCAAAAAGCTTGTCAGGCGCGAGGTGGTGCGCGTCATCACACCCGGCACGGCCATCGACCCGCAGCTCGTGGAGGCGCGCGAGACTATTTACCTGGCCGCCGTCACGGGCAGCGGCTCACGCATGGGCGCTGCTTTTCTAGACCTCTCGACCGGAGATTTCCGCGCGACCGAAGCAGAGGGGAGCGACGCCTGGACGCGCATCCGCGCCGACCTGGAATCCTACGCCCCGCGAGAGATACTTTTCCCGGCCTCGCTCGCCACCCTGATTAAGAACCCGAATCCGGCGACCACTACGAACCGGGCGGCTGCGCTTCCGCTCTCAGTTGAGAAGACTGCGGCTGAAAAGACTGCTGCGCAGTCTCAGGCGTTATCGGACGCTGAGGGGCGGAGCGCAGGTTCCTCCAGGGGCGAGGCGAACATTTTCGGCGGCGCGACCCTGACGGCCCAGGACGATTGGCTGTGGCAAACGGAGGGCTGCGCCGCGCTGCTGCGCGAGCAGTTCGGCGTGCGCTCGCTCGAAGGCTACGGTTTGGAGGGCAGGGCGACGGCCATTGCGGCCGCCGGTGTGTGTCTGCGCTACGCGCACGAGACTCAGCGCGCGGCGGCCGCACACGTCACGGACATACAGTACTTCGAGCCGCAAGACCATTTGATCCTGGACGGCGTCACGGTGCGCAACCTTGAGCTGGTCGAAGCGCAAGGCGAAAGGGGGCGGGGGCGCGCGCTCCTGGACGTGATAGACGAGACGGTGACGGGCATGGGAGCGCGGCTGCTGCGCTCCTGGCTGCTGCGTCCCTCGATTCGTCGCGGCGAGATAGAGGCGCGGCTCGGCGCAATCGCAGACCTTCACGACTCGCAGATCAAGAGAGACCGCCTGCGCGCCCTGCTCAAAGAGGTCGCCGACCTGGAGCGCCTGACGGGCCGCCTCAACATGAGGTCGGCATCGCCGCGAGACCTCTCTGCGCTCGCTCGCTCGCTCGATCAAGTGCCCTTGATTCGAGGGGCGTTACAGGACTCTGGCTCCTCCCTTTTACAGATTCTGCATGAAAGCCTGGACGAGCTTGCGGACGTGCGCTCGCTGATCGGGCGCGCAATCAGCGACGATGCGCCCGCCAAGCTTTCGGACGGCGGCGGCATACGCGACCGCTATTCGAGCGAGCTGGACGAGCTGCGCTCGATCAGCAGCGAGGCCAAGCGAACAATCGCCGCGCTCGAAGCGCGCGAGCGTGCGCGCTCGGGCATACATTCTCTGCGCATCCGCTACAACGGCGTCTTCGGTTATTTCATTGAAGTATCGAAGGCGGCCGCGTCGCGCGTCCCGGCGGATTACGAGCGGCGACAGACCTTGGCGAACGCCGAAAGATACACGACGCCGGAGCTGAAATCCTGGGAGACGCGCGTGCTCGGCGCTGAGGAGCGCCTGACGCAGCTTGAGGCGGAGATTTTCGGAGAGGTCTGCGCCGAAGTCTCCGCCGAGACCAGGCGCATACAGGCGACCGCTCGCGCCCTGGCCGCGCTCGACGCGCTCTGCTCGCTGGCCGAGGTTGCCGTGCGCCGCCGCTACGTGCGGCCAACCATGCATGACGGCGACGAGATCGAGATCGTACAGGGCCGCCACCCCGTCATAGAGGTCTTCGGAGACGAGCCCTTTATTCCGAACGACCTCTACATGAACAACTCCACCGATCGCTTTCTAATCATCACGGGGCCGAACATGGGCGGCAAAAGCAGCCTGCTTCGGCAGACGGCCATCATCTCCATATTGGCGCAGATGGGCTCGTTCGTTCCCGCCGAAAGGGCGCGTCTTCCGCTGCTCGACCGAATCTGGACGCGCGTCGGCGCGTCGGACGATCTGGCGGGCGGGCGTTCTACCTTCATGGTCGAGATGACGGAGACGGCCGCCATCCTTCATAACGCCAGCCCGCGCTCGCTCGTACTCCTGGACGAGATAGGTCGCGGCACGGCCACCTTCGACGGGCTCTCGATCGCCTGGGCCGTGGCCGAGTACCTGCACGATTCGCCCGAGCACGCCGCCAAGACTCTGTTTGCGACCCATTACCATGAGCTGACGGAACTGGCCGAAAGGCTTCCGGGCGCGCAGAACTACCAGATCACGGCCTCGGAGCGCGACGGCGAGGTCGTTTTCCTGCACAGATTGGAGAGGGGCCGCGCCTCTAAATCTTACGGCATAGAGGTGGCGCGGCTCGCCGGGCTTCCCCCCTCCGTGCTTGAGCGGGCGCGCGACGTGCTCGCGCGTCTCGATCGTTATGAGCTGGACGTGTTCGCCGAAGAAGAGGAGGAGGGCGCGCACGCTCAGGGAGCGACCGAGCGGGTGGATCGTTGGGACGAATGGGCCCTGGACGAAGCCGGTCTGAAAACGGCCGCGCGGCGCGCACGCCGCCGTCGCATCGCCGCGCAGGCGACGCTTTTCGACGCCACGAATCAAAGCCTGCTTGACGAGCTACGCGACGTTAAGGTAGAAACCCTCTCGGCAGATGAAGCGCGCGAACTTCTCCTCAGTTTACGCAAACGCATGGTGTAATCGCTGCGGCGTCCCTTTACGTGACGCCGCAGGCTGGGGCCCGCGGGCTGGCTTGCGAATGACGGTTCTATCTTTCAAATGATTGATTCTTTAACTTCTCTCTCTCTCGAACAGCAGATCGGACAAATCTTCTTTATCGGGCTGCCGGGCACGGAGATGGACGCGCAGACGCGCGCGCTCGTCGAATACGTCTCGCCGGGCGGCATCATCATCTTCGGACGAAACGTCGCCGCGCCCGACCAATTGCGCAACCTCCTGAACGAGGCGCGCGCCATGCTGCCGGCCGAGCCGCTGTGCGGCATAGACCAGGAGGGCGGGCTCGTAGATCGCCTCCGGCGCATCTGCACGCCTATGCCTGCGGCGCGAACCATTCGCCAGCACGGCGATCTGGCGGCGGCGCGCGCGCTCGGTCGCGTCACGGGCGAAGTGCTCAGGATGCTCGGCTTCAACCTGAACTTCGCGCCCGTCATGTCGATCATGACGGACGAGCGCGACCTGCTCTCCAACGGGCTTTACTCGCGCTCCTTCGGTCGCTCGCCCGGTGAAGTCCTGGGCTACACGATGGTCTACCTGCGCGCTTTGCAAAGCAGCGGCTGCATGGGGTGCCTCAAACACTTTCCGGGCATCGGCGCTGGCGAGGTTGACTCGCACGAGGAGATACCGCTCGTGCATCTGTCGCACGACGACCTGATCGCGCAAGACCTTGCGCCATACATAGAGCTGTTTCAGCGCGAGGATGATCGGGTGCGCGCCGTTATGGTCAGCCACGGCGGCTTTCCAAACATAGATATTCGCCAGGGCGTCGCAGGCGGCCGTATAGAGCCCGCTTCGCTCAACTACAACATCACTACGAAGCTGCTGCGCGACGAGCTGGGTTATAAGTACCTGGTCTTGACGGACGATCTTGAGATGGGCGCGATCAGCAAACACTGCGAGATAGAAGAGGCGACCGTGCGCGCTTTCCAGGCCGGACAGGACATGCTTCTGATCTGTTCCCGGCCGGAAATTATACGGCGCGGCTACGACGCTCTTCTCGCGGCGGCGCGCGAGGGTAAGATTTCCAGGGAGCGCATCAGGACTTCGCTTGAGCGCATCGCCGGCTTCAAGACACTGGTACAGCCGCCGCTTCCCTTCTCTATAGAACGTTTTCGACAGCTGTCGGACGAAATCGCCGAGGTGAACCGGAAGCTGAACTACACGTATGGAGGAGTAATCTGATGCGTGCCCGACAAATCACCGCGCTCTCTCTGGTGCTGTTCATGGCGGCCGCCGTTCTCTTCCAGGGATGCCGACCGCGCGGCGAAGCCTTCGTGATCGTGCTCTCCGACAACATCTCTACGCTCGACCCCATCGGCGCATCTACGGTCGATGCCGCGTCGGAGCGCGTGCGCGTGCTGATGTTCAATTCTCTGGTCAGGAAAAACGAGAGCTTCGAGTACGTTCCCGAGCTGGCCTCGAGCATTGTGCCCTCCGCCGACGGCCTCGGCTATACGTTCACGCTGCGCGACGGCGTGACCTTTCACGACGCAAAGCCGTTGACCTCGGCCGATGTCAAGTACACGCTCGACACTATGCTCGCCTCCGGGTCTGGCAAG
>DASQYE010000512.1:0-4078 GCA_035639355.1 Pyrinomonadaceae bacterium | reverse complement strand
CCGCCATGTCGCCCTCTGCGGCCTTCTGTGCCAACTCGAAATCGGTCGGCTTTGTCTTCTCAATCTCGGCTACGCTCACGTCTGATAGTCCCCCTTGCGCCAATTTTTACAGGAATTCGACGCACACCGCACGCCTGTTTCCCCTTAAACTCCTGGTCGTGTCGTCGCTTCCGTTTGAGAACATATCCTATACTATTTCTGCTTCTCCTGTCCTCTCTCCCGACCCTGACCTTTGACCTCGCCCTCAGGCGGCCGTCCGTTATATTGGTAGAAGGAAAGGGACGCGCACAAATTAGAAAAGGGCATGGTCTTCGACGAGCGCCCACTGCCGCCTCCCGTTTCATTGATGTTAAGCGTGGTGTGGATTACTCTACCAAGCCGGAACAGTTTTCCGAAAGCAGTTAGAACCCACCGGGCGAAGCAATGGCACTCCGAGACCAACACGAAGCCCTGGCCCCCCTGCGTGAATACCTTATGAGCGCGGGCGGGCCAAACTCTCATCTGAGCCCCGGATGGCTGGCGCAGCGGCTCGGGATTGACGAGCGCGAAGTCTTGGGCGCGCTCGCCTATGCCATTCGTGAAGGGCTGGTCGAGATGCACTGGGAGGTCTACTGTCCCGGCTGCGGCATCGGCATCGAAGAGTACGAATCGCTCAAAGAAGCGCGAGCATTGGCCGAATGCGCGCCGTGCGGGCTGCATTTCGATCTGCACCTCGACCGCGACGTGCGCGTCACCTTCTCTGCGAGCGAGCGTGTGCGGCGCGAGCACGGCGAAGGCGCGCCGGTGCGGCTTGAAGACGAGAGCGCGCCGCCGACGCGCGGCCTGGACCTTCTGCTCGTTCCGGCTTTCCGCGAGCTGTTTTCCGGCGAAGCCCCGGCGGCAGACGAGTCCCTGCGCATAGGTCGCGTCGCGCTCCTATTCACAGACCTGCGCGGCTCGACCGCGATGTACGCCGAGCGCGGCGACCCCCTGGCCTACAGGCTGGTACGCGACCACTTCGCCATCCTCGCCGAAGCGATAGAGCGCAATCGCGGCGCTTTCATTAAGACCATCGGCGACGCCGTGATGGCCTCGTTTGCATCCGGGGCGGACGCCGTGCGCGCGGCCTTTGAATCCCAGATGGAGCTGCATGCGCGCGCAGAGGACATGGGCGGCGAACTAATCATCAAGGCAGGCGTCCACGCCGGCGCTTGCCTGAGCGTTAGGCTTAACGAGCGCATGGATTTCTTCGGCGGCGCGGTCAATACGGCCGCGCGCGTGC
Source organism: Pyrinomonadaceae bacterium (assembly GCA_035639355.1). Taxonomy (GTDB): domain Bacteria; phylum Acidobacteriota; class Blastocatellia; order Pyrinomonadales; family Pyrinomonadaceae; genus DASQYE01. The sequence continues at coordinate 2,817 of DASQYE010000512.1, read as the reverse complement.
AGGGACTCTCGCACGGCAATGACGTGGTTATTACAGACGCCGTCAAGGCAGACCTTGAAGCCGACCCTGGCTCCAAGCCTTTCCAGATCGTCGAGAGCTTTGACGCGGAGCTGCGCGGCCTGCCCGCCCCCGTCCGCGTCCACCGTCTACGACAGTGAGCGCGAAAAAAGCTTTACAAAGGTTTCCAGGCACACATGAGCCCCGTCGTGGCGGGGCTCATGTGTGTCTTCTTCGGAATCGAATCTCGGCTTCAGGAGCGCGCATTCATCGGCACTAGACTATCGACCGAGGCGTATATGCGCAAATACATCTGTGTCTCGGACGGTATCAGGCTGCGCCATTCGGAGCCCCCGCGCTTGATGTAGCCCGCCAGCCGCGCCGGGTTGGAATTGTACCCGGCCGCAAGCAGCTCCTCACGGGTTGCTAGCTGCGAGCTGAGGGCGCTCTTTATCTCTTCCTGCCGCAAAAGATCGTTCCAGGTTCCCTGCATGTAGAGCAGCATCGCTTCGAGCGCGTTGGCGTGATCGCGCATCCCCGTGACGAAGTCCGGGTGAAGGTCTGCTCTTGGATGCAGCTCTCTAATCATCTTGTAAGTCGAGGGGATCATCTGAATCATCCCGCCCGCGCCGGCAGAGCTTACGGAGTAGCGATAGGTATTCCTTGAATTCAGGGAATAGAGCGTCGCTATCTCGTTGAAGAGCGCGCCGCGATCCTCGTTCATAAAGCGTTTGTGATCCGTATGCTCGACGATACAGAGACGCTCGGCCGCATCTATAACGCCCGGCTCGATCGTCGCCCCCCTCTGCCTCAGACGCTCTGCCGCCAGGTCGAGCATCCTGTGAATGTAATCTCTTCCGTCGCGGGCGAGTTCCGCCGACTCAAGCGCCGGGTGCACGGAGGAGTAGTAGGCCGTCTCGCTCTCGTCGGGCCGCCTGATCGGGTACTGGACGACGAGGGGCGCCAGGCTGCGGCCCTGTTCGTCAAAGATCGTGACGGCGGTATTGACGCCGTTGGCCCTGACGACGCGCAGGCGGGCCGTGCGGTCGCCCGACAGATTGACAGTCACCTCCGCGTCCTTTGTCAGAAAGGCTTCTTTCGGCAATGTCAGCGAATGAAGCTCCGAGCTGGTGGGATCGGCCGCCGCAATCCGCACATCGTCCGACGTGGGCTCGCCCTGCCGGACGAGCAGCTTTTTAGCCTCCTCAATCCGCGCGTGAATACGGCTGACCTCCTCGCTCTCGGCCGCGCTCGAAGCGGCGCTGGTCGAGAATTCGCCTCTCAGCGGAAGCGTCGTCGAGGGAAGAAAAAAGGAGGTGTGCGCAAACATCGGGAGAAGAAGGAGCGCAATGGGGAACGCAGAAAAGAATGCTTTTCTCATGGGTAATCGGGACCGCAATTATCGTTTGGGTTTGACCGCGACGTGCAGGGGGGGAACGCTTATTAAGATGCAGCGCGAGCCGTTTCGGTTGACTAAAAGGGGCCCGTATTTCGACTAAATTTTACGCCCGTTTATTAAATCCCGCTTCGGTCGCGGTTGTTCTTTTATCGTTCATACCGGGGGCGTACTCATAGAGTCCATTCACTACATCAAATTGCAGGATGGCGCGTCCGAAGTGGAGGCGAGAGCGTCGGCGCGGTCTGGCCAGGGCGCGCTCGCTCTCTATTCACGCCTGATTTGAGAGGAGTCGCCTACCATTTCGTGAGCTTGATGTGGCAAATCAGTAACGCCCTCCCTCTACTCTTCACAAAAGGGTCGATTGCTGGGCCATAGATACAATCTACAGCCCGAGCACAGCGATGGCACGGAGTTTGATAGCGTAGGGAGTGGCTTTAAGTGATAGATAATTTCGATTCGGTCGCCCCTGTTAAAACATAAGCGAGCGACCGTGCAAGGGGCCCGGTTGTGAAGGGGAGAGCACAACCGGGCTCCATTGCTGAGAAGACTTGAGAGAAGCCCCCGTTCGAGTTCGACCGTTCGATTTAAGATAAGAGATTTAATAGATGTCTGAGACTACAACAGCGAAAACAACCGTCCTGGTCGTCGATGATGTCAGCGACAACCTGATCCTGATAAGCCTCTCGCTTCAGGACATGGGTTATAGAGTGCTGACGGCCAGTAATGGCGAGGAGGCCGTCGCCGTAGCGCAGCGCGCCCGTCCCGACCTTATCTTGATGGACATAGCCATGCCGGAGCTTGACGGTCTGGGTGCGACGCGCCGCATACGCAGCCAGGCGGAGCTGCGCACTATTCCGATCGTGGCGATCACGGCTTTCGAGACAGACGGCTTTCGCCGCGCCGCCTTCGACGCAGGCTTCGACGGCTACTTAACCAAGCCTTTTGATTTCGTCCGGCTGAATAATCTGATAAAGATGCTCCTGCCCACTGAAGAGGTGACTACGGACGACCTCTCAAGGGACGAGGCGACCGGGACGATTCATGAAGAGACTACGGAATTAGCGCGACAGGAATGATCGCGCGCGCGCGTCGAATTGATCTACTTCGTCTCGGGCGGAAGCGGATTCGTAGTGTCGAGCGCCACTCTCCATTTGCCGTCCTTATTACGTTTCCAGACGCGCACGTAATAGCCCTTCTCCGGGGGCGCGCCCGCTCCGCCCTGTCCCTCTATCTCATAGCTGCCGTAGGTGTATCCCAGGTCGTTCGACTGAGAAACATCCGCCTTGATCGGCTGCCATCGCAGGCCCGCCTCTTTCCCCGAAAAGTAGGAGCTGAAGGCGTCTTTCCCCGTCTGTGGGAACATGCCGTTGCGGTGTAGCCTGGTGTCCGTGTCTATGAATTTGAGGAACGCCCGCATTACA